>JAFAFV010000180.1 GCA_023423285.1 Bacteroidota bacterium | reverse complement strand
GCCAAGTATAAAGAAAGTTTTATAGAGCGCACAGACCCTCACAACCGCAACTACTATTGGCTCACGGGTGAATTTGTAAACTTTGACAAAGCAAGAGATACCGATGTGTGGGCGCTGGCCAACAACTACGTAAGCGTGGTGCCTGTACAATTTGATCTTACAAATTATAAGATAAAAGAGAAGCTGGAAAAAGACTGGAAATAAGCCACACTATATTTTGTTTTTATAAAAATTAAAGCGAAACCGATCGATCAAAAAATTTACATAATAGCAGGCGAGGCATCAGGAGATTTGCATGGCAGCAATTTAATTCGCGCCATCAAAAGTATCCGTCCGCAAGCCACTATCCGTGGCTGGGGCGGTGATAAAATGGCTGCTGCGGGTTGCACGATCGTAAAGCATTACAGGCACCTGGCTTTTATGGGTTTTGCAGAAGTGGTAATGAACCTGAGAACCATTTTTCGCAATCTTGATTTTTGCAAAAAAGACATCCTTTCTTTTCAACCGGATGTACTGGTGCTGATAGATTACCCTGGCTTTAACCTGCGCATTGCTAAATGGGCCAAACAGCAGGGCATCAAAGTGGCTTATTACATATCGCCACAAGTGTGGGCCTGGAAGGAGAACCGTGTAAAAATGATGAAGCAGTGTATTGATCAGATGATCGTGATACTGCCTTTTGAAAAAGATTACTTCAAAAATAAATGGAATTGGGAGGTGGAATACGTAGGCCACCCGCTGCAGGAAGAGATCAACCGCAAACTGAATGAAGGCGCAAAACCACTGCAGCCAACTAATAAGGTTGAAATCAACAAACCCGTAGTTGCATTATTACCTGGCAGCCGACGACAGGAAATAAAGAAAAAGCTACCGGTAATGCTTGCTGTAAGCCGTTCATTTCCGGCATACCAGTTTGTGGTGGCACAGGCGCCCGGGCTGGAGCCGGATTTTTATAAAGAGTTTACGGAAAATAACCCTGAAGTAGCTTTGGTCAAAAATCAAACGTACGACCTACTGATGCATGCCAGGGCAGCGTTGGTTACCAGCGGTACCGCTACGCTTGAAACAGCTTTGTTTGAAGTGCCGGAAGTGGTTTGCTATAAAGGATCAGAAATCAGTTACCAAATAGCCAGGCGGGTAATCAAAATTAAATACATTTCTTTGGTAAACCTGATTATGAATAAAGAAGTAGTCAAAGAATTAATTCAGGCAGAAATGAATGCTGGTAATATTGCCCGCGAACTACATGTATTGCTTCATGACGAGAAAAAACAAACTGCTCTTCATGAAGATTATAAAAACCTCAAACACATTTTAAGTTCGGAAGGAGTCCCTTCTGCAAAAGCAGCAAATATTATCTTTCAATTAGCCGCGAAGTAACCTTACAATAATAATCACAATACACAACAGGAACAGAAGAATACTGATTCGGTTGATGCCATGCATCACGCTCAGGTTAAAACTCTTTGGCCGGTTCTTGTCTTTTTTACCGATCCACAGGTATTCACCTATTTGCTTAAAAATGCCCATTTATTAATACTGTTGGTACCTTTTTTGAAAAAGCCCTATATTGAAACCAGCCCTGATGATAGGCTGCATTCTTACCCTTCTTACGCTGCCGTCTGCATGGTAGTCCACATCCACATAAGGGCTGTACTGCCTTTGCAAAACATCAACCAGAATAGACATGTAATAAAATGTGGTTCCGCCTTTGGCACGGCCCCCGGCATAACCGCCACCTACCAATAGCGAAGGAGCGCTTGTGGTAACCGTGTTCTTAATACTTCCATTAGCGCTTGAATATCGTTGCGTCATAAAATTATATTCTGGTTGCACCTGAGCGTATAGAAACGACACCGGGTAAGCCCTCAGAAAAACCCCGCTGCCATAAGTATGTTGCCTGATCTTATCGTTAAACTCAAGGTAATCTCTGGCGCCTGTAAAAATATAATTAACAACAGCGCCTGCATCCACATAATCGTTCAGTTTATAGCCGATCATGGGGCTGGCGCCCAAAACCGTGTACCCGCTTGAAAACGATAAGGTAACATTGCCGCCTGTAAAAAGATTTTCTTTTTTAAAGCCCTTCTCCTCTGGTAACAGTGTTTCAGTTTCATCATTCGCATTTTTAACCCGTGGCTCATTTTGTGCCAATGCTGCTATTGACAACGCTAAAAACATCATGGTAAACATACAGGTATTGCAATAAATTCTTTTCATGCGATTAATCATTTTGAATAGCGGTAAATATAAACAATTATTGAATTTTACTTAGGGCTAATCAAATATCTTGCCCGGATTTAAGATATGGTTAGGGTCAAAAACCTTTTTCAACCCCCGAAATAGTTGTATATGTACAGGGTTGTAAACCATCTCAACATACTCTTTTTGAATCAGTCCCACGCCATGCTCTGCAGTAATGGTGCCGCCCAAATTTTTAACGATGGCGAAAAGCTCCATTAAAACTGCACGCATCTCCTCATTTTGCCAACTGTTGAGTATGCCTTCTTTTTTGATACGTACGTGCAAGTTTCCATCGCCTGCATGGCCGTAGCATACCGCAAAAAAATTGTGTTTTAATCCGAGTGCTTTCACAC
>JAFAFV010000192.1 GCA_023423285.1 Bacteroidota bacterium | reverse complement strand
CCTTTGTACCGTTTACATATACATCACACTGCCAGTCTACCGCGCCAAAATTTAAAATTAGCTGTTCAGTTCCGGAAGGTCTTTTTAAATTGAATGTGTTTTTATACCACAGCACCTGGTCTTTACTAACGGTTTTTCCCACGCCCGAAAGAGCTGATTCAACCGCATAGGGTACAAGAATATTTCCATCAAAATTTGCCGGAATGGTTTGCTGACCAGCGCTGGTAATAGCATATTGCCACAAGCCATTCAGATTTTGCCAGTTGCCCCTTACCAATTGCGGCCTGGGATATTCAGGCAAAACGTTATTGACATCAATTTTTTCAGCCCAGGGTGTAAGAATTTTATTGCCAGCCGGTTTCCACGATTGTGCAAATAACAAAGAACCTGATGAAAACAAAATGAATAGAAGAACACCAAAAAGAGATAGATTTTTTTTCATTGGAACAAAAATTAGTTAAGCGCTAAAATACAACATAACAAGTTAAAACACATCTTTACATATGATTACACTCTTACAAAGCAGTCGTTAAAATAATTGAAAAGCAAATGGGCTAAGACTTTCAGCCATTTAAAATAATAAAAAAAGCCGCACCAGTTATTATGATGCGGCTTTCTTTTCTGTAAGAGACTAAAGCTCTTTATTTATTTGAAATTCTATATAAACGCCCTTCATCAGTTACAGCGTACAATGCGCCATCTGTACCCTGGCCTACATCTCTAAATCTTTGGTTTTGGTCAGCCAGTAAACGCTCCTCTCCCACTACCCTGTTGTTTTTAATTATAAGCCGGGCTATGTGTTTGCTGTTAAGGCCGCCAATAAATAAATTATTCTTCCACTCAGGTATCAGGTTGCCGGTATAAAACGTCATACCGCTGGGCGACAGAACGGGGTCCCAATAATAAACGGGCTGCTCCATTCCTTCTTTTTGCGTGATGCCTTCGCCAATTGTTTTGCCGCTGTACTCAATACCATAGGTAATGGTAGGCCATCCGTAATTTTTACCAGGCTTAATAATGTTGATCTCATCGCCGCCCCGGGGGCCCATTTCACTCTCCCATAATTCTCCTGTTACCGGGTTAAAATCCAGTCCCTGCGGGCTTCTGATGCCATAAGCATAAATCTCTGGTTTCGCGTTAGCCATATTCATAAATGGATTGCCGGGCGCAGGCTGGCCTTCTTTGGTAATGCGTATGATCTTACCCAGAGCAGAATTGAGATGCTGAGCCTGTGGCCTTGTAACGAGGTCTGATCTTTCGCCGGTGGTAACAAAAAGATAACCGTTTTTATCAAACACCAACCGGCTGCCGTAATGCTTGTCTCCATTATAAGTGGGCAGCGCCTGGTAAATCACCCGCGCGTTTTCAATTGTTTTTTCATCCGCTGAAAGCGTTCCTTTTGCTACCGCAGTGTGATTACCGCCGCTTACAGGTTCAGAAAATGCCCAGTAAATGGTTCTATTAGTTGTAAAGTTTGGGTCTAGCGCCACATCAAGCAAGCCTCCCTGTCCGCGCGCATCAACTTTTGGAGCGCCGGTAATGGGCGCGCTCACCACTCCTGCAGTGGAGGCAATTCTAAAAGTGCCCCCTTTTTCGGTGATCAACAAGCGGCCATCGGGCAAGGCTATTACAGCCCAGGGTTTGCTCAGCGCGGTAGACAATACCTGCACGAGAATGGGCGTTGTGGTTCTTACACCCGCCACTCTTGTCTGGCCCGCAAAAGCAGGTTTGTATTGAGGGCTGTTGGGCGATTGAGTTTCAACTGGCGGAAGCGTTCCTGATGCTGAACTTTGCGAGTGCTGTGGCTCAGAGCATGAGAATAAAATGGCTGCAAGGCCGAGAGATGCAAATAACTTGTTCATATTGTAAATTTTTGGCAATTACCTGATTGTAAACACAAGAATAATGCTAAAGTTTTGGAAGTAGAATCAAAGAATTATTCCGTGATCACCACTTTGTCTTCTCCACCATTTTCCTTCCACCGAACGAGCACTTTTTGTGTTTCAAAAGAATCAATCGCCCTGCCCACATAATCGGCCTGTATGGGAAAATCGCGTGTAAAGCGGCGGTTGATCAGTACACAGAGTTCCACCTTTGCCGGGCGACCATAATCCAGTAAAGCATCTAATGCAGCGCGTGTAGTACGGCCTGCGTACAATACATCATCAATTAGTATTACAACTTTATTTTCAATGGAAAAACTGATATCGGTTTTATTGGCCTTGTGTAATTCCTTGCGCACATCGTCACGATAAAATGTAATATCCAGCTTTCCATAGTTGAGTTTTTCATCTCCGATCAAAGATTGAATTTCGGAGACAATTCGGTCGCTTAAATAAATACCACGCGGCTGCAGGCCAATAATGGCTACTTTAGACACATCGGTATGATTCTCCATGATCTGGTGCGCCAGCCGTTTGATGGTGATGCCTATTTGCTTTTGTGATAATATTTCTTTCATTAACCTGGTTTTGTTTATTCTATTCTTCCATCATGAAAGGATACCTGTAATCGGTAGGAGGATTAAAGGTTTCTTTAATGGTTCTGGCACTTAGCCATCTATACAGGTTTAAAATAGAACCGGCTTTATCATTGGTGCCGCTGGCTCTGGCGCCGCCAAAGGGTTGCTGTCCCACTACAGCGCCGGTGGGTTTATCGTTGATATAAAAATTGCCCGCAGCATTTGAAAGCCTTTGTGTAGCCAATTCCACCGCAGTCCTGTCTTTTGAAATGATGGAACCAGTAAGCGCGTAAGGCGATGTATTGTCTACCAGATCTAATGTTTGTTCAAAATCATTTTCCTCATACACATAAATGCTGAGCACCGGGCCAAAAATTTCTTCACACATGGTTACGAACTGCGGATCTTTTGCTTCAATAACAGTGGGCTGCACAAAAAAGCCTTTTGTTTTATCACAGGCTCCGCCTGCAATGATCGTAGCATCTGGCGAGTTTCTGGCCTTGTTAATATAGCTTTGAATGTTATCAAAACTTTTTTCATCTATCACCGCGTTGATAAAATTGCTAAAATCTTCCACCGTTCCCATTTTAAAAGAGTTGACGCCATCAATAAGTTGCTGCTTCACTTCTTCCCAAAGATTGGATGGTATATAAGCCCTTGACGCGGCTGAACATTTCTGCCCCTGGTATTCAAAAGCGCCGCGAAGCAATGCTGTAGATACCACAGCAGGATCTGCACTTTTGTGCACCAATACAAAATCTTTACCGCCTGTTTCGCCCACAATACGCGGATAACTTTTGTACATGCCCATGTTCTTACCTATTGTTTCCCACATGTTGTTGAACACTCCGGTAGAACCCGTGAAATGCACGCCTGCAAAATCTTTGTGATTAAAACAAACTTCGCCTACCAGCGGCCCACTTACATAAATCAAGTTGATGACGCCGTCAGGCAGGCCCGCTTCTTTTAAAATACGCATCAACATTTGCGCTGAGTACACCTGAGTATTGGCACACTTCCACACTACCGTGTTGCCGCACATGACAGCAGAGGTAGGCAAATTGCCTCCAATTGCTGTAAAGTTGAAGGGTGTAACAGCCAGTACGAAGCCTTCCAGCGGACGATATTCAAGACGGTTGTGTATGCCCGGGGCACTAATTGGTTGCTGGCGGTAGATTTGGTCTAAAAAATGCACATTAAATCGAAGAAAATCCACTAACTCGCATGCGCTGTCAATTTCTGCCTGGTACACGCTTTTGCTTTGCCCCAACATGGTGGTACCATTCATGTAACTGCGGTATTTTGTTGCAATCAGATCGGCGGCTTTTAAGAATATTCCTGCCCGGTTTTCCCAGCTCATGGCGGCCCAGTTTTGTTTTGCCTTCAGAGCAGCTTCAATAGCCATTTGCACGTGTTCTTTATTGCCAACAGAAAAGGTGCCTAACAAATGTGCTCTTTCATGTGGCGGACGCATCTCCACTTTCTTATCGGTACGCACTTCTTCTGCGCCAATATACATGGGCACATCTATCACTTCACTTTTCAGCCAATCGAGTGTTTTTTTCAAAGTATCCTTTTCAGCACTTCCGGGTGCATAATTCAGCACCGGTTCATTCGTCGGCATTGGGTATGAAAAATTTCCGTGGCTCATAATATTTTATTTAATAGGAATTATAAATTTAAGCTTCCTCTTTACTCATCATCAGGTACGCTTTAATAAAACCATCCAGCTCGCCATCCATTACGGGTTGCA
>JAFAFV010000185.1 GCA_023423285.1 Bacteroidota bacterium | reverse complement strand
GATCACACGTGGTAGCTGGATAAGGTCTTCATTAGAAATATCCGGATTCTGTAAATCATTGTGCTCCCTTAAATAATCTTTCAGTCCTTGAAAGGAAGGAACAATGAGCGCGCCTACATATTTTCTGTCAGCACCAACTACAATAATTTGCTCTATATAACGGCTTTCCTTCATTTTATTTTCAATAGGCTGTGGCGCTACATATTTCCCGCCACTTGTTTTAAACATTTCTTTTTTACGGTCGGTAATTTTTAAATACTTTCCTTCCACCCATTCCCCTATGTCCCCGGTGTGCAGCCAACCATCTATAATCACTTCGCTGGTTAGGTCAGGCCGCCTGTAATAGCCCTGCATCATACTGGGGCTTTTGGCCAGTATTTCACCGTCGTCAGCTAATTTTACAGCAACACCTTCCAGTGGCAGACCTACCGTACCGTAGTAGGTGTCGCCATTTTGCTTACGATTCACTGAAATAACAGGGCTGTGCTCCGTGGGGCCGTATCCTTCGTATACGGGAATGCCCGCCGCGTTGAATATGCGCAGTAATTTTTCTGATGCAGCCGCGCCGCCTGTAATGATAAACTCTATATTACCGCCCAACGCCTCTTTCCATTTGCTGAAGATGAGCTTACGCGCCAGCTTTAACTGGGTATTGTAAAAAACCCCGCCGTCTTTGCGGTTGTCATATCTTTTTCCTAACCCCACTGCCCAAAAAAACAGGCCTCGCTTAATTCCTTTGAGCGCTTCACCTTTACTCATTATTTTCTCATACACTTTTTCAAGTAAACGGGGAACAGTGCTAAAGCCGGTAGGCTGGATTTCTTTTAAATTATCTCCAATTGTTTCAAGGCTTTCTGCATAATAAATACCGATGCCGCTAAAAAGGTAGATATAAGTAACCATTTTCTCGAAGATGTGATTCAATGGTAAAAAACTCAAAACTTTAGCATGCGGTTGATCTGGAAATGGAAAACTTATTTTTGAAAAATAAACGTTGCTAATGATGTTCTCATGGCTAAGCATCACCCCTTTTGGTGTTCCTGTGGTGCCCGAAGTGTAAATGATGGTTTCGGTATGCGTGTTGGGCACCTGCTTTTTAATCGTTTCCACCTGCTCCAGCAATTCCGGCGTGGCCAGATCGAGCACTTTGGAGTAATGGTCTGCACCATCTGCCTGGTCAAACATATAAATACCCCGCAGGAACTTTGCGTTCACGCTTTTTACTTTTTCCAAAAGTTCGGTATTACTTACAAAAATATATTTAGCTTTCGACTCATTCAGGATAAACTCCAGTTCTATGGGGTTGGTGGTTGGATAAATTGGAACGAGAATGGCGCCTATCTGTTGCACGGCCAGGTCGGTAAAAACCCATTCGGGCCTGTTCTGGCTAATGATCGCGATCTTATCGCTTCCTTCGGCTGTTAAATCATTGCCGCTCACACCTTTCTGTAAAAGGCCAGCAGAAAATTTATTCACAATCTCGGCTACTTCTTTGGTACTGTAAGATCGCCATGCACCATTGATCTTAGCATTCAACATATCGGGTTTGCTGAAATTGTCAAGCTGATGCTGTATCGCGTCAAACAGTCTGTAGTCAGGGTATTGCATGGCAAAAATTTTTGTTAGATATTGATACAAATTAGGGAAAAAACAATAAAAAACCATTTATCCCTGCAGATAAATGGTGAATATATTACAAAGGTTTTTTTTATTTTCCCGAATAAGTTTGCCCCGGAGGCATTTTAAATATCCTGTTGCTGTGGTATTGCGTAAAACGGTTGTAATCTTCCTTATGCAGGGCAGCCCAGTTCTTAAACGCGTCTTCATTATCTACAGGGCCAAACATCCACTGGTTGTAAGATTCATAAAGGCCTTCCTTCATCAACATCGTATGGTAATCGAACAACTGAAAAGGATATTGTTTCGCAAAAGCATTATTCCAGTCAAGTATAAATCTGGTGCGGATCATACCCAGCGCTTCAGTGGTAAGCGCCTGGCTGGTATTGTTTCCCTGCTTGGCATAGGATTGAAGCACTGCTTTTGCAAAAGCATTTTTGCTATCGTTAATAGAGCTTTGCAGTGTGGTTCCCGAAAAAAGATCTTTATATGTATCAAGAACCATTTTTTTAACGGTAAGTGTTTTCGGGTTCATGCTTTCCATGTTGGAATAAATTTCACCGTATAGAATAGCATATATTTTATCATAAGGCTGCTTGTAATAATAAATGGCCGCATTGTAATAATTATTTCCGTAAGACGGGGCTACTTCCATCCCTTTTTCCCACATGGCAATGGCTTCCCTGGGTTTTTGAATAATGTCTAATAATTCACCGTATTCCGAATACAAGGAACCTACGCGCGGAAAAAGCCTCAATCCTTCCTGGTACACTTTTTCAGCGCTCTTTACATCTTGCATCGTTTTGTAAATAGTACCGGCAAGCTGGTATGATGCCACATCGCCGTCATCGCTTTTCATCACGGGTTCAATCACGTCAAGCGCTTTTTTGTAATTTTTATCATAGTAATATGCAAGCGCCAGATCTTTTTTTAATTCAATATTATTACCTTCTATCTGGATGGCTTTATTCAGGTTGCTGATCGCAGTCGACAAATCGCCTGATACCATTAATTTGCGGGCGCTTTCCCGTAAAGAGTTCGCGTCGTTCTGGGCAAAAGAAAAAGTGGAAATAGCAGTCAATAAGGCTGCTGCAAATAATTGTTTCATCATATTATCAAAATTATAATAGCCAAGTCCTTACAAAAAACAAGCCGTTTGTCTTTATTGTTTGAAATTCAGACGCAAAAATAGAAGAAAGGGTGGCTGAATGGATATTTTTATTTTTTATAACATTTCTTTGAGGTTCATTCCTTTTCATTTTGTTTTCGCCAATGTAAAAATGTTCATTAGGTTTGTGAAATGACTTTCGATAGGAAAGATTTATCCGATGCGCAGTTGCTGCAACTGTACAAAAGCCTGCTGTGGCCGCGGCTTATCGAAGATAAAATGCTGGTGCTGTTGCGGAAGGGAAAGATCAGTAAGTGGTTCAGCGGTATTGGCCAGGAAGCCATCAGCGTAGGCGCCACACTGGCCTTACACCAAAACGAATGGATACTGCCCATGCACCGCAACCTGGGTGTATTTACCACGCGCAACCTGCCTTTACACCAATTGTTTTTGCAATGGGAAGGACTGCCCGGCGGTTACTCTAAAGGCCGTGAACGTAGTTTTCACTTTGGCAGTAAAGAACATTATATATGTGGCATGATCTCACACCTGGGCCCGCAACTGGCCGTGGGCACCGGCGTTGCGCTTGCCCAAAAATTGAAAAATAAAGAAAAAGTAACCCTGGCATTTACTGGCGAGGGCGCCACCAGCGAAGGTGATTTTCACGAAGCCATGAACCTGGCAGCCGTTTGGGAGCTGCCCATTATTTTTTTGATTGAAAATAATGGTTATGCTTTGAGCACACCCACTCATGAGCAGTATCGCTGCGAAAAACTTTCAGATAAAGCTCGGGGCTATGGCATGGAAGGCATAACAATTGACGGCAATAATATTTTAACCGTTTATGACACTATTAAAGGTGTGCGCGACTATTGCATTAAACATCAAAAGCCTTACCTGATAGAATGCGTTACCTTCAGGATGCGGGGCCACGAGGAAGCCAGCGGCACTAAATATGTTCCGCAGCATTTGCTTGATGAATGGACGCAAAAAGACCCCGTTAAAAATTTTGAACAATACCTTTTAGAGACACAAGTAGCCACACCAGAGAGCCTGACAGCCATACATACTGAACTGCAACAGCAACTTGAAAATGAACTGAAACTTGCAAGCCAGGCTGAAACCATTACGGTAAATACAAAAAAGGAGTACACTGATGTGTATGCTACGCATGAGCAACAACATCTTTTAAGCAATACTTGTACACCAATTGAAAAAAGGTTTATTGAAGCTGTGAAAGACGGGTTGTATCATTCTATGCAACAGCATCCCAATCTCATTATTATGGGTCAGGATATTGCAGAATATGGTGGTGTGTTTAAGGCAACCGAAGGCTTTGTAGAAACTTTTGGTAAAGAAAGAATTCGCAATACGCCAATTTGCGAGAGCGCTGTTTTGGGGGCAGCGCTGGGCCTTAGCTTTGAAGGATTTAAAAGTGTGGTGGAAATGCAGTTTGCCGATTTTGTAACCTGCGGTTTTAACCAAATTGTGAACAACCTTGCAAAAATTCATTATCGCTGGGCACAACCTGCTGACGTAGTGATACGCATGCCATGCGGCGGTGGCGTTTGCGCCGGACCTTTTCACAGTCAAAGTAATGAAGCATGGTTTACACATACGCCCGGATTGAAAGTAGTGTACCCTTCAACCCCTTCCGATGCCAAAGGATTGCTCATCGCAGCTATTAATGATCCCAACCCGGTACTGTTTTTTGAACACAAAGCATTGTACCGTAGCTTGCACGCGCCGGTACCGGATGGCTATTACGAAATTAAGATCGGCAAAGCGCGGCTGGTGCAGCAAGGCGATGACGTCTCTATCATTACATACGGGCTGGGCGTAGTATGGGCAGAAACCTATGCCGCAGAACATCCTGAGGTTTCGTTGGATATACTGGATTTAAGAAGCCTGCAACCGCTGGACTATGAAGCCATCCGAGCGTCTGTGCAAAGAACCGGTAAAGTGGTGGTAATGCATGAAGCTACATCGACTGGTGGCTTTGGCGGAGAAATTGCAGCCTGGATTGCAGAACACTGCTTTCACTTTCTTGATGCGCCGGTAAAACGCTGCGCCTCGCTAAATACGCCGGTTCCGTTTAACCGTGCGTTGGAAAAAAACTTCCTGGCCGAATCAAGGCTAACGGAAGTCATCAATGAATTACTAAGCTATTAATATCATTTATGAATTATGCGATCGTTACGGTACCCTTGGCGCCGGTAAGAAAAAAACCTGATCACCGGGCCGAGATGAGTAGCCAGTTACTTTTTGGAGAGGCACTAAGGATCCTCAAAAACCGGCATAAACAATGGCTGAAAGTTGAAAGCCTGTATGATGGTTACCAAGGCTGGATCACCTATCACCTCGCAACCCTTACCGAAAAGGCGCAGGCAGAGGCTGCCGTTACAAAACTTACTACTGCTGCACTGAGCGTTATCAATGCCAACGGACTTGACATGCACATTCCTGCTGGTTCTTCTTTAATAGGACTTGAGAGCAGCGTGGGTGGATTTGAGGGTTTCAGGTATACATTTGATGGCTCTTTTATAGAACCCGCCAATATTACACACAAAACTGAAACACTTCTTACCAATGCTCAAAACTGGTTGAACGCTCCTTACATGTGGGGCGGCAAAACCCTGTTGGGGGTGGATTGCAGCGGGTTTGTGCAAACCCAGTATAAACTTATTGGCGTGCCGCTTGCCCGCGATGCGAGGCAACAGGCGCAGCAGGGCTCACTCATAAAAAAACTGAAAGATGCCTTGCCAGGCGACCTGGCTTTTTTTGACGATAAAGATGAGATTGTACACGTGGGCATATTGCTGGGGACTGATAAAATTATTCACGCTTCCGGCAAGGTGCGTATTGATTCAATTAATTCGAAAGGCATTTGGAATTCAGATACGGGCAAACGTATGCACCGCTTAAAGCTGATCAAAAGATTTTTATAGGTTACTTCCACCAGGTTACTTACTTTCTTTTCTGCGCACATGCATCTGCCGGGCAATGCTGTAACTGTATATCGCCAGCCCGATCCACACCAATGCGAAGCTGATGAAATTGGCGTTTGTAAAGGTTTCTTTAAAAACAACAACACCTATCAGCAACTGAATGGTTGGTGAAAAATACTGGATGAAGCCCATGGTAGACAATGGAATTTTTGTGGCGGCAATGCCGAATAAAAACAGCGGCATGGCTGTGACCGGCCCCGCAAGTATCAGCAACACATTTGTAAGCATTGACTGATGCAGAAAAGCACCCGTGCCTGAACGGTCGGCAAACCATAGGTAAGCCAACGCCACAGGCACCAATATCAAAGTTTCAATAAATAAACCCGGCAATGATCGCAGATTAGCTTTTTTACGTACCAGTGCGTATATGCCAAATGATAAAGCCAGCAACAGCGAAATTACCGGCAGCCTGCCCATTTCAATTGTAAGATATGCCAGGCCGGCCAGCGCAAACGCTACTGCCAGCGCCTGCATGCGGGTAAGACGTTCTTTTAAAAAAATAATACCCAGCGCAATATTTACAATTGGATTGATATAATATCCAAGACTGGCCTCTACAATCTGCTCGTTATTAACAGCGTAAATATAAATGCCCCAGTTGCAGGCTATAACAATGGCAGACAAGCTGAGTACCCACCACACTTTTTTATTTTGAACATACTGCCTGAAAGACTGATCGCGGCTGAACATAATGATAATAGCAAGAAACACGAAAGACCATACGATGCGGTGTGCCAGTATTTGCACGGCCGGTATCTGATCCAACAGTTTCCAGTATAGGGGAAAGATGCCCCAGATAAAATAAGCAGCCACTGCAAACAGCAGCCCCCTTTTGTATGATGACAGCCGGTTCATTATTAGTAAAAAATCAGGTAAATTTAAATCTATCCAAAATAATTCTTATGCTATTTTTTTGTTTCCACTGATTGTGGATTTTAATATTTGTCATACGCTTTGGTGACGATTATATTTGCTACTATCATGAAAGGTGCAAACGAAGTGAAAGCCCTGCTCAATTTAATTGAAGATCCCGACCCCGGAATTTTTGAGGCCGTTAGCACCAGGATCATTTCTTACGGGCCACCCATTATACCCGATCTGGAAGACCTTTGGGAACATACTGCGGATGCGGAAGTGCTAGAACGTATAGAACAACTCATACACCGCCTGCACTTTAACGGGCTGTCAGAAGATTTCAGAGCATGGTCGCAATCACCCCATCAAGAGTTGCTGCCCGGCGCGCTGCTGGCAGCCAAGTTTCTATTTCCCAATCTACATACGGCAAAAGTCATCCAGGACGTTGAAAGGCTACGGCGTAACATTTGGTTGGAGTTGAATCATTACCTCACCGCGCTGGAACAGGTCACTGTATTCAATAATATTTTTTACAATTATTTTGGCCTGCGCGGCGATTATAACGATTCATCTAAACCCCACGAATTTTTAATAAACAAAATCATTGAGTCAAAAAGAGGTAACCAAACAGGCAACGGTGTTCTGTTTCTTATACTTGCAGAAATGCTCGACCTGCCCGTACGACTAATCCCCGTTCCCAACCAGTTCATTTTAGGTTATTTTAAACCGCAGGTGCACGATGAGCAGGACCAGCTTCATCTTAATATAGAGTTTTTTATTGACCCCGTTACCGGGCAGGCCTTTACCCATAACGATCTTACCAATTACTTTAAACGGGCGGCATTGACCGTGACGCCAGAATTTTTTATTCCTGCTAACAACAGGCAGGTAATAGGCCGATTGCTTTCAGACCTGGCAGAATGCTATACCACTGAAAACAAACAATATATGAAGGATGAAATTAACGAGATTCTGAAGATCATCAATGCCTGACCATTAGGCTGCTGTGAATTATTATATTGATACAACCATTGTTACTACGGGTCAGTCTTGCTTTTAGCAAAAACTTATACAAATGAAAAAGATATTATTGCCTGTAATGCTGGCCGTTTGTGTTTTTACAGCCGGAAACGTAGCAGCTCAATCCAACGGTAATAAACCAGAAACCCGTATAGAACAGCAACCTCCGCCCCACAAACCGGACCCTATGAAAGAAGCAGAAAAAAATATAGAACAGGCAGCAGCGTCCATCCAGCGCTCTGCAGAAAAAATTAAAGTTGTGGTGGAAGATCGAGCAGATAAAATTGCAAAAACCAGCCAACCTGCAATTGAAAGTTTTTTGGTAGCATCATCCAACCTCATAGAGCAAATTGCACGTGAACTGGAAAAAATGGTTAGCGAAAAACCTGCAAAAAAATCTATACAATAATATTGGCAGAAAATTGACAGATCAAAAAAACCGCCCGTAAAGGAGCGGTTTTTTAATTATAAAATATCAAAGAAATTACTTCCCGGCCCTTCTTTTCCAATCTTCAATGCGGATGATCATCTGGCGGCCTGCCTGTCTGCCATCGCGGTAAGTTACAATGCGTAATTTTTGGGCATCTTTGGGTATGATCAATGGTTTTGTATATATGGGATAGAAGTTATCCGGTTCAGAGTTATCGAAACTGTAATGAACGCTAATGCCATCAATCTCTGTTTGCATGGTCACCTGGTATCTGTCGCCATCCAACTTTGTAAATTTTAAAATAGGCTCATACATAGCCGGAGAATATTTGGTTTGAGACTGAGCCAGGCGTTCAAAATGACTTTCTGTTTTTGAGATAAATCTGTCCCAGTTCTTGTTTTTCAAAGGCGACCAAACTGATTCAGCCACGGCAAAACCGCGCGGCCATGTCATGTATTCTGCCTGGCGCAGGTTGTATATCTGTTCCGTCCATAAATTAGCCTGACCACCCAGAATATATTTTGCATTAGCCCCTGGTGGAACAGGATCAAACTGATACGTCTGGGTCAGGCGCAGGTTTTGATACACACGGGGATCGGTTGATTCATCGCCTTGCATCAAATCAATATAAGTGTGTTGTGATGGGCTCATCACCACATAGTGCCCTTCGTTAGAAGCTTTAATGCCATCTTTAATGCCGCGCCAGCTCATAATAGCCGTGGTTTTGTTCACACCACCTTCCAGCAACTCGTCCCAGCCCATCATTTTTTTGCCTTTGGCGTTCACAATTTTCTCAAGGCGCTTTTCAAAATAAGCCTGCACCTGCGGGATGGTTTTTAGCCCTTCCCGTTTCATCAGTGCCTGCACCTGCGGGTTTTTTGCCCAGAAGTTATGCGGGGCTTCATCGCCGCCCATGTGCAGGTATTCATAGGGAAAAAGTTGCGCCACTTCAGTTACCACCTTATCCATAAACTCATACACTTTCTCATTGGCAGGGCAAAGGGTGTTATCTATCATTGCAATAGGCGGTGCGCCGCGGCTCCAGTCCATAATGGGTTCGCCGGCACGCACATTGTATTTTTCAGCGCCTGGTGTACAGGAAAGTTCGGGATAAGAAGCAATAATGGCCAGGCTGTGACCGGGCACATTGATCTCCGGCAGAACGTTCACAAATCTTTCCTTAGCATATTGAACTACGTCTTTCACCTGCTCCTGCGTGTAAAAACCACCATATGTTTTTGGCTCCTCTGGCAGCGGGTGCGAGAAGCTGCCAAAATCGCCTACTTTTTCCACTCTCCATGCGCCCACTTCCGTAAGCTTTGGCAGGCTTTTAATTTCTATGCGCCAGCCTTCATCATTGGTCAATCCCCAGTGAAACATGTTGTATTTATACTTCACCATGTTGTCAATATATTGCTTCACCTCCTCTACTGTAAAAAAATGTCTTGAAACATCCAGCATCAGCCCTCGCCAGCCCACGCGTGGGTAGTCTGTGATCTCAACAGCAGGCGCCTGCCAGCTAATACCTTGAACAGGTTTGCTGCTTTCGATTTCTGGCGGCAGCAGTTGTAAAAAAGTTTGCACCCCGTAAAACAATCCTGCCGGTTTGTTGGCTTTAATTACCACGCCATTTTGTGCCACAGATAATTGGTAACCCTCGTCTCCTATCTGCTCGTTACGAAGGGTGTTGAGCTGTAGCGAAATATTAGCTCTTTCCACATCATCTGTAACCGTACGCACCCTAAACCCCGTGGGAATGCTAAGGCGCTTCGCAAGATAGTTAACAGTAATGCCCATGTCAGCATTGTCAGGCGCTTTAATGACCATGCTTTGCGTAAGGCTGAAGTTGCCAGGCTTTTCGGTAAGGCTTACCGGTTCGGGGATGATGGCAATGCGATTCTGAGCTTTACCCTGAATACTCATGGAAATGAATAAAATGCAAAAAATAAATGGGATGGATAGATGCTTCATACTTTCTTTAAATTTTAAAATATTTTATACCCGACTAAGTTAACTCATTATGCCGTGCAAGTCATGTAAGCGGTAGTTTGGTTTCAATTACTATCCTCAATACCCCGCGGCTGAGTCATCCCCGCGATTATCAGCCACTGCTTCAAATGTTCCGTTAGGCATTACTTTGATTACTTCTGTTCTGCTGTAAGCGCCGCGCGTACGAATATTATACCCCATCTTTTCCAGTGCCTGCCTTGTAGCCTCGTTAAATCCTTTTTCCACATCGATCCTGTCGGGCAGCCACTGGTGATGGAACTTGGGTTTGTTCACCGCATCATCAGTACTCATATTAAAATCAATAATATTCAGGATCGTTTGATACACAGATGTAGGAATGGTGGTACCGCCCGGCGTTCCCACAACAAGGTAAGGCTGGTTGTTATTCAACACAATAGTTGGGGCCATGCTGCTCAGCATTCTTTTGCCGGGTTCGATAGCATTGGCTTTTCCGCCAACGGCACCAAACATATTGGGAGAGCCCGGCCTGGCGCTGAAATCATCCATCTCATTGTTGAGTAAAAACCCTGCGCCACCCACTACCGTACGACTTCCATAGCCGCCGTTGAGGGTGGTGGTTACCGCCACCGCGTTGCCTTCTCTGTCAATTACACTCAGGTGTGTGGTTTCCTCGCTTTCATAACCGGGCACCACTCCTTCACGTGTGATTTGGCTGCTGCCTGCTATGCCCGGCTTATAGTCTGCCATGCGTTGTTGCAAATAGGCTTCGCTGCGCAGTTCTGCTACCGGAACTTTGTAAAAGTCCGCATCCCCCATGTACCGCGCACGGTCAGCGTAAGCACGGCGCTCAATTTCTGTCATTAGTTGCACTGACCCAGGTGTTTGAAAACCCATTGCTCCAATGTTGAATGGCTCAGTCATTTTCAGCATCTGGTTCAGCAAAAGGCCGCCGCTGCTGGGCATGGGCATACCCATAACCTGATAACCACGGTAATTAAATATTAGCGGATCCCTGAATTTAGCGGTATAATTTTTAAGGTCGGAAAGAGTGATAATGCCTTTGCCCCGGTTCATTTCATCTACGATAAGCCGCGCCGTTTCGCCTTCGTAAAAGCCTTTCACCCCGTTTTTCTGAATGCGTCTCAAAGTGGCCGCAAGATCTTTCTGGACCAGCGTATCACCCTTTTTCCATGAGGATTGCTTTACAAATACCGGCAACTTTGTATTGTGTTTGATAAAATCCGGGCGGAGGGCGTTCAGCGACTGGGCTTCTTTTTCGGTAATAACATATCCTTTTTCCGCCATATCAATTGCGGGTTGTATCAGCACACGCATGGGTAGGTTGGCGTATTGTAATGATGCGAATAAACCTGCTACTGTTCCTGGCACGCCGGCAGCCAGATGGCCGTCCCGGCTTTTTTCATCAATGGCATTTCCTTTGTCATCAAGGTACATATCGCGGTAAGCCTTACCAGGCGCTGCTTCACGGTAATCAAGCGCCAGGTTTTTACCATCTTTTAGTCTGGCTACCATAAAACCACCACCTCCAATATTGCCTGCGCCGGGGTACACCACGGCCAACGCCCATTGCGTGGCAATGGCAGCATCTATGGCATTACCTCCTTTCTTCAGCATTTCTACTCCGGCCATGCTGGCAAGCGGATGTGCAGAAACCACTGCGCCATTGCTAACCATTGCTTTTTTCTGAATGGCATAATCATAAGTGTCAATAACTGACTGCCCGGTATGGCTGGAAACAGTACAAGAAAATAAAGCAGCCGTTGCAATACCTGTAATGAGATGTTTCATTAAATAATTTTAAACGATGAGAGCAATTAGCTCACACTTAGTATGAGATTAGTTTTGCGATACTTTTACCTGATCACAAAATCGAAAGGCAGCCTGGCCTGAGCAGAACCGGCCATCTGTTTTACCTGCTGAAGTTGTTTGTACACGTTGTAATATTCTATTCCCAACTCTGCTTTCAAATGGGCGTTTAGACGGCTTTCATTTTTTTCAATGCCTAAGATACGCTCCAACAACCCTGCTTTTTTGGGGTATTCAGTTACTTTATAATCTTTGATGTTTGCTTTGGCCGCGGCTGATTTAAGGGCATCTTCGAGTCCGCCAAAAGCATCTACAATGCCGATTTGTTTTCCTTTCAGACCGGTCCATACACGGCCTTGTGCAATGCTTTCAATATAAGCTGTATCCTTCTTGCGGCCATCAGCCACCCGTTGTTTGAAGCTGAGATAAATTCTTTCAATCTCACTTCGCACCATTTGTTGCTCCTTTTCGGTCATGGCATGGTCCACGCTACCTGCATTAGCCAGAGGACCGGTTTGCACACCATCGAAAGTAACGCCGAGTTTGTTTTCAAAAAAAGAACTCATGTCTGGAACAATACCAAACACACCTATAGAACCCGTAAGCGTGGCAGGAGAAGCAAAAATACTATCGGCCCCGCAGGCAATATAATAACCGCCTGATGCTGCCACATCTCCAAAGCTCACAATGACGGGCTTTTTCTTTTTTGCCAGCACCATTTCACGCCAAATATTTTCACTTGCCAGGGCGCTGCCACCGCCAGAGTTGACACGTAGTACAATGGCCTTGATGTCATCATCGAGCCGTGCTTTACGCAGCAGATCCACATACTCGGTACTGCCGATCATTCCTTCTCCGCCTTTACCATCAACAATATTTCCCGAAGCATAAATAAGCGCAATGTTCTGCCCTGTGCCTCCGGTATTACGGTGGGCGAGCGAATATTTTTCTATAGAAACAAAATTGATCTTATCCTTTTCATCAAGCTTAATAAGCTTTTTGATCTCATCTTTCACTTGATCATCATATTTGGCGCCATCAATAAGTTTGTGTGTGACTGCATCCTGCGGGGTTTGAATAACGCCTGTGTTAGCCAACTGGTGCAGTGTGCCGGTATCTACATTTCGCTGTTTTGAGGTCTTTTGCAGAAACTCTGCATATAAATCATTCATCCATTCGGATGTTTGCTGCCGGTTGGCATCAGTCATTTCAGTAGCACGGAAGGGTTCGGTGGCGCTTTTAAATTTGCCTGCATAAAAGATTTGTGGCTTTATCTCTAACTTATCAAGCAATCCTTTTACAAACACAAGGTTCACACTGTAACCCATCCATTCAAAATAACCTTTGGGACTGACAAAAATTTTATCAGCAACATTAGCAATACCGTATGCTTTCTGGGTCATCATATCGCCATAAGCCATTACAAATTTTTTAGAAGATTTAAAATCCTGCAGGGCATTCCTGATTTCATCGCTGGTAGCAAAGCCGTTCACATTGTTATTGGCCACCAGGTAAATACCGCTGATGTTGGCATCTTCACCAGCTTTTTTAATAAGGCGCAGTACATCGTACAATCCCGGCCGGGCGTCGAAGCCTTCAGCATTGACGAGGGATTGAAGATCCTTAACCGGCTGCTCTTCATAAGAATTGCTGAGATCAATAAGTAAAACCGATTTTTTAGTGATTTTAGGCGCAGATTTGGAAATAGCAGAACCAGCCATCCCCATAAAGAAAAAGAACACGATAATGACAAAAACAACAATAGCTGAGAAGGCAGCCAAAAAATACCGGAAGAAGGATTTCATTGTTAACTGATATTCATTTTTAAATAAGCAACCTGCTTTGTATAATAACCAAAAGTAAAGATATTTGTTGGATCGCATGCGGCAGCTTTTAGGCTTACGCAGTAAAATCGAATTATAATATTGCGCATTGAACAACGTATTCATTATTATTGGGGGCAATCTGGGCAACAGGTTACAAAATTTAAAAAAGGCAGCATCGCTTATTGAGCAAAAGGCCGGCGTTATTAAAAAGCTGTCCGCCTTGTATGAGACCGAACCGTGGGGAACCAAGGAACAACCGCACTATTATAACCAGGTGCTGGAACTACTTACACCGCTTGAAGCTGACAGCCTGATGCAAATATTTTTACAGATAGAACAGCAAATGGGACGGGTGCGAACTGCAAAATACGACGCCCGCACTATTGACATTGACATCCTTTTTTTTAATAATGAAGTAATCAATACCGGGCTGCTTACTGTGCCGCATCCCCGACTGCACCAAAGGCGGTTTGTGCTGCAACCGCTGGCTGAAATTGCACCCGAATTGGTTCACCCTGTACTTGAACAAACCGTTACCGAACTGTTACGAAACACAAAAGATGATACCGGAGTAAAAGAAGTATAATGGTTTCAGGCATTTTTTTTACATTTATTCACACAAAACAAGATTGTACATGAAACATTACCTTTTTATTCTTTTTATTTTTCTACCATCCATCACCCTTATGGCACAAAAAAAACCTGCTCCCGTTAAGGAGCCACCACTTATTGACAGAAGCGTATTTTTTGACAACCCCGAAATTGCGGGCGGACAGCTAAGCCCGGACGGGAAATACATTTCCTTCATGAAAGCCCACAACGGCATCATGAACATTTGGGTAAAGCAATTTGATGAACCTTTTGAAAAGGCTAGACGCTTAACAAACCTGGAAAGGCCTTCGGGAGGTTATTTCTGGACTGATGATGGCAAATACATCTTGTACGTGAAAGATAATGGCGGCAATGAGAATTATAACATTTTCGCCGTGTCACCCTCTGCAGCGGCAGAGGCTGAAACCGGCATCCCTCAAAACCGCAACCTTACCCCGTTTGATAGCGTGCGGGTGCTCATATACATGGTAAGCAAAAAAAATCCTGATGTGATGATGATTGGCCTGAACAACAGGGATGCCAAATGGCATGATCTGTACCGGCTTGAAATTAGTTCAGGAAAACTCACCAAACTTAATGAGAACAACGACAGAATCAGTTACTGGGTGTTTGACTGGGAAGAGCAGCCCCGGCTTGCCTTGCGCAGCCCTGAAGACGGCTCAACAGAATTTCTGGCCATAGCGAAAGATGGATCCTCTAAAAAAATCTACTCGGTAACAGCCCTTGAATCAGCCGCTCCGCTTGCTTTTAATAAAGACAATACCAAAGTATA
The DNA here is from genome assembly GCA_023423285.1 of Bacteroidota bacterium. Classification (GTDB taxonomy): domain Bacteria; phylum Bacteroidota; class Bacteroidia; order Chitinophagales; family Chitinophagaceae; genus Niabella. The sequence continues at coordinate 4,749 of JAFAFV010000185.1, read as the reverse complement.
TGTGGAAACCAATAAAGGGGACAACGTGAACCTTTCCAAACTGGTACTGATGGACCCGCAAACCGGTGCTACCACTGATGTAGAACAGGATCCACTAAAACGTGTTGACCTGCAAAATGCCAATTTTAGCGACCTTACCAGGAGTCTCATCAGTACTTCCTATTACGATGATAAGCCACGCTATTATTTCAAAGACAAAGCACACGAGGCTGATTATAAATTTTTGCAATCAAAATTCCCCGGTGCACAGATAGACATTTCCGGAATGACGAAAGATGAAAGAAAATTACTGTTTGCCGTTTCGGGCGATACCAAAGTAACCACTGTATATTTCTTTGATCGCGACAGCAGGAAAATTATTGAACAATACACACCAAGGCCCAGGCTGAAACAATATGAAGCTTATTTAAGCCCGATGAAACCCATCCGCTACAAAAGTAGTGACGGTCTTGAAATTCCAGCTTACCTCACACTGCCAAAAGGCAAAGAAGCCAAAAATCTTCCACTTCTTGTATTTCCACATGGTGGCCCCTGGGCCAGAAGTTACTGGGGCTTCAACTCAATGGCGCAACTTTTTGCCAACCGTGGTTTTGCTGTGCTTGATCCCAATTTTAGAGGTAGCACCGGCTACGGCAAGAAATTTTTAGATGGTGGTAACCTGCAATGGGGCAAGTTGATGCAGGATGATATTACGTGGGGCGTGAAACACCTGGTTAGTCAGGGAATTGCTGATCCTAAAAAAGTAGCCATTATGGGCGGCAGTTATGGCGGCTATGCTACGCTGGCGGGCCTGGCTTTTACGCCTGATGTGTATGCAGCTGGGGTGGATATTGTGGGGCCAAGTAATTTGTTCACGCTTATTGCCAGCATACCCCCTTACTGGGAAGCTGCCCGCAAAACATTTGCACTGAGAATGGGTGATGAAGGTACAGACAACGGCAAAGCCATTTTAAAAGAGGCAAGCCCGCTCTTTGCTGCTGAAAAGATCAAAGCTCCTTTGATGATAGTACAGGGTGCGAATGACCCACGTGTAAAAAAACCTGAAAGCGACCAGATCGTAATTGCGCTGCGGGACCTTGGGCGCGATGTGCAATACATATTGGCTGAAGATGAAGGACATGGTTTTGCGAAACCGGTTAATAATATGGCCATGATTGCTGCGGCAGAAAAATTTCTGGCACAATATACCGGAACGCGCTACCAGGCCGATATGCCTGAAGACGTGGCCAAACGCCTTGAAGAAATGACTGTTGATATTTCTACAGTTGCATTGGCAAAAGCGCCTGATGTAACCATACCTGATGCTTTGCCGGCATTAAGCGGCGACTTGCAGGATGGCACTTATGAATATGCTACCAACATTGCTATGGGCGGACAGAATATTGCCATGACCATGAAGCGCACCGTGAAGGCTGATGGCAATACCTGGGTTGTAACCGATGAGGCTTCGGGAGCGATGGGCTCCATGTCAGACATCAATGTGTACAATAAGGGAACATTGAATGCTGTGAAACGCAATATCATACAAGGCCCGGCCAATATCGTTATCACACCCACTACCTCTGGCTTAAATGTAAATGCAATGGGCAAAGATATTCCCGTAGCTTTTAAAGGCGCTTACCTGAGTGATGGAGCTGGTGCAGACATGATTGTTGCGCGCATGCCTCTGGCGCAGGGTTACCACACAGCATTCAACATACTTGATGCTACAACCATGCAGGCCAAACAAGTGGTATTAACAGTATTGGGCAAAGAAACCGTAAAGGGTGTAGAAGCCTGGAAAGTGAGCATGGTAAACATAGCCGAACCCAACGATAAAAGCATTTTATGGATTGACCCGGCACGAAAAATTGCAGTGAAGATGGAGCAAACATTACCTGCATTGAACAATGCTGTAATGACTGCGGAACTGAAATAAACTTCTTTTATCACAAGTTTGTGATTGTAAGTTATTTTATTTTATTTCCGTTCTGCGGAACAATGTTATAAAGAAAAGAGCTGTCTTAAAGGCAGCTTCTTTTTTTCATGTATAAAAAAAGAGATGCTGCGCATCTCTTTTCATATTTGCTTTGGTTTAGAGGGGTGTAAGTTTAAAACACTTTGAAGCGCTCAAAGCAGGCTTTCTCCAGCATCTCTCTGTCATCAGGATGAGCAATATTCATGAGCGCTCTGGCGCGTTGCCTTAAATTTTGTCCAAAAAGGCAAGCCACGCCAAATTCAGTAACTACATAATGAGCATGACCGCGAGTAGTAACCACGCCCGCGCCCGCTCTTAATACCGGCACTATGCGCGACACACCTTTTTTGGTTCGACTGCTTATAGCTGTAATAGGTTTGCCGCCTTTACTTAAAGCAGCGCCACGCATAAAGTCCATTTGGCCGCCTATGCCGCTGTAATGAAATGTTCCGATGCTGTCGGCACATATCTGACCGGTGATATCTATCTCCACAGCGCTGTTTACGGCAATTACTTTATCATTACGCTTGATAACGCTGGGGTTGTTTACATAATCCATATCCAGAAAAGCAAAGGAAGGGTTGTCATCAATCACATCATACAATTTTTTGGTGCCATTGGCAAATGCGGTAACCGTTTTGTTCGGATGTATTTTTTTGAACTTATTGTTGATCACATCATTCAGATAAAGATCTACCACGCCATCGCTGATCATCTCAGTATGAACACCCAGATCTTTGTGATTGTTCAGGCTCTTCAGAACGGCATCAGGAATAGTACCAATGCCCATTTGTAGCGTGCTTCCATCATCAATCAGTTCGGCAATGTACTTTCCTATTTTTTCATCATCCACTGAAGTTTTTGAAGAGTAATCAATTTCGGGCAATGGCGATTCGTGCCATACAAGGGATGAAAATCTATTTACATGCAGCATACTGTCGCCAAGCGTGCGGGGCATTTGCGGATTTACCTGGCCAATCACGTATTTGGCATTATTAACTGCGCTGCGCGCGATATCAACAGAAGTGCCCAGCGAGCAATAGCCATGCTTATCGGGTGGTGAAACCTGAACAACAGCTACATCAAGCGGCAATACACCGCCAGAAAACATGTCTGCAATATCGCTCAGGAAAACGGGAATATAATCGCCGCGGCCCATAGCCACAGCATCGCGAACGGGAGTGGAAACAAATAAACTATTAATAAAAAAGGCTTTTTCGTAACCTGGTTTTGCAAAATCCAAATCGCCCTGAACTGTTATAGAAACAATTTCAACATTTTCTAAACGGTCTTTTTCCTTTGCAAGTTCATTGGCCAGATATACAGGCGTAGCAGCGCTTCCATGAAAAAAAACCCTGCAATTACTCTGCACAACCGATAAAGCTTCTTTAGCAGATACATATAAACTTTGACTCATAAATATATATAAATTTGAGCACAAAGCTAATCCTGCTTGTATTTATAAACTATGATTTTCAGCAGGTTCAGATGTAATAGAATTCAGCTTTTATTTTTTCAATCTGAATTGTGCAAGAATCTTGTCTATTGTCATAGAACCTTCAAAGGCCGTGATCAATTGCTTTTCTTTATTGTAAAACGCGTGAAAAGGCAAGCTTTTGATGTCGTAATAAACAGGCAGAATGTAGGCATAGTCACGCCCTACGGTTATATTCTTATATTTTACAAGGTTATATCGGTTCGCAAAATCATTGATCTGATGCAGGGGCTGCATACTGATCATCATGATCTGGATGTTTTTAAATTTATTTATATTTCTGACTAATTCCTCGGCTTCATGCTTGCAATGATCACACTCGGGGCTGAACACCACAATCATTAAAGGCTTCTTTTTATCAAGCATGGCCTTCAACTCTTTACCGCTGCTATCGGCAAGTAACAGCCTTGCCGCAGGCACTGTTCTGTATTGCAGGTAAGCAGGCTGGGTTTGCTGCGCAGAAGATGCCAGGCTAATAATTAACATGCTAATCAATAAAAAGAAATATTTCATAAGATCATTTTTTGGATATACAGTAAAAATAACAAAACGATGCCCAATTGGTTGAAATGGTTGGATGCAGTTTAAATTTTACCTACCGTCATGCCGATCCCGATAGCTATCGGGACGTTTAGTCATCTGCTTTTTTCCGCAGACCCTGAAACAAGTTCAGGGTGACCGAAGCAAGTAAAAAAATAAAAACGAAAAATATTTTTGTTTATTACGATTATTTCGTAATATTGTATCAAAATCGTAATTATGATAAAGTTAACAGCGCAGGAAGAAGAAGTGATGATCGCCATTTGGGAAACAGGAGAAGGACATATTAAATTATTTATGGAAAAGATGTCTGATCCCGGCCCTTACACCACGATCGCGTCTACAGTAAAAAATATTGAAAAAAAAGGTTACATCACCAGTAAGCTTTTTGGCAATGTGTACGTGTACAAACCGGCAATCAGTCGGGAAGAATATAAGAAACTGTTCATGGGCAATGTGGTGAAAAATTATTTCAGCAATTCGTACAAAGAGCTGGTTAGCTTTTTTATTGACCAGAAAAAACTATCGCCCAAAGAACTGAAAGAAATCATGGAAATGATAGAAAAGGGAAAGAGGAAATAAGACTCCATTTGCTTAAACTATATATACCGGATATTTTATCAGTTCCTTCCCCTTTCCACCCTCAAGCGCTTATTAAATTTTAATTCGCCATCTATAAAAACCTTTACATAATAACGTTGCGGAGGCAGGTAGCTCATATCGTAAGTAAAACTGCCTTCTTTTAAATTTTTATAAA
>JAFAFV010000162.1 GCA_023423285.1 Bacteroidota bacterium | reverse complement strand
GCATTGTGCGCGTTCACCAACGCTAAAGCTGTCGATGGCATCAGTCATTTTTTAGACTTGGTTCAATTTAACACACGAATAAAAAACACTGATCTGATCATTACCGGCGAGGGAGCTATTGACAGGCAAACGCTGGATGGTAAAGCGCCTTATGGCGTGGCAGTAGCCGCAAAAGAAGCCGGCATCCCTGTGATTGCCGTAGCTGGCCACACACCGCAAAAACCTGGTGATGAATTAGCGCATTATTTTAATGAGATCATTAACATTAATGAACCGGGAACGCCTTTGAATATAGCCATTAAAAATACCAGACAGAATCTTATAAAAACAGGAAGACTGATTGCCACAAGATTATAAAGTAAGTTTTTAGTGATTGAAATTATAGAAACTCGTAACCGATATCGCGCCGGTAATACATACCAGTAAAGTTCATTTGCTGCAACACTGCCATTGATTTAGAAACGGCATCTTTTATATCTTCACCGAAAGAAGTGACACAAAGCACCCGGCCACCACTGGTAACAATATCTTCATTGTGTATTTTAGTACCTGCCTGAAAAATGATCGTATCAGAACTGTTTTGAAGATCGGGCATTTCAATTTTAAATCCTTTTTTAAAATTGCCGGGATAGCCGCCGCTCACAGCCACAATGGTAATGGCCGTCCTGTCATCGGTTTCTGTTGTAATATCTTTCAGCTTGTTTTCGGCAGCGGCCAGGCAAAGGTCGGCAAGGTTCGTTTTGAGGCGCGGCAGTACCACTTCTGTTTCGGGGTCACCCATGCGGCAGTTGTATTCAATTACGTAAGGCTCCTCTTTCACTTTAATCAACCCAAAGAATATGAAGCCAGTGTAAGCAATATTTTCCTTGTGCAAGCCAGCCACTGTAGGTTCAATAATCTTTGTGCGCACTTTATGCATAAAAGCATCATTAGCAAAAGGCACAGGGCTTACAGCGCCCATGCCGCCTGTATTAAGACCTGAGTCTTTTTCACCAATGCGCTTATAATCCTTTGCCGAAGGCAGTTCCACATATTCTTTTCCATCGGTTAAAACAAACACGCTCATTTCAATACCGCTTAAAAATTGCTCTACCACTACTTTTTTACCAGCTTCTCCAAACTTGCTTTGCTGTATCATTTCTCCAAATTCTTCAATAGCCTGCTCGTGGCTTTCGCAAATGATCACGCCTTTTCCGCCAGCCAGCCCATCTGCCTTTAATACAATAGGCAGGCTGTGGTTTTGCAGGTAAGCGACCCCTTCTTCAAAATTTTCTGCTGTAAACTCTTTATACGTAGCAGTAGGAATGTTGTGCCGCTGCATAAAAGCTTTGGCAAAAGATTTACTACCTTCCAACTGTGCACCAAATTGCGAAGGCCCGATAAAATGAATATGGCTAAGTGATTTTGTTTGTCTAAAATAATCCCAAGCACCTTTCACCAGCGGTTCTTCGGGGCCTGCTATCACCATATCAATGCGTTGGTCAATGCAAAAATTTCCAAGCGCTTCAAAATCTGTAACACCAATATCCATATTGGTTCCACATGCCATGGTTCCCGGATTACCCGGCGCTACAAACACTTGGTGGTTATTGCTTTCGTTATTATGATGCTGTATTTGCCATGCCATGGCGTGCTCTCTGCCGCCGCTGCCGAGTATCAAAATCCTCATAAGTCTATCGTAATTTTTAAATATTATAAATCCGCTCAAAGGTAAATGATTGTTGCGTTTTGAACTTTTATAAAAATATTTCTCTTTATATTTGCTGCCATTTTGGCCCGGTAGTTCAATGGATAGAATAGGAGTTTCCTAAACTCTAGATACAAGTTCGATTCTTGTCCGGGCTACAATAAAAAACCGGAAATTTCTCTTAAGAAGATTGACTCCGGTTTTTTTATTTTATAAGCAAATTCATTGTTGGAATAGATTGTACCCCTCTCCGCATACAAATTCATATGTATGGAAATTATTCTATTTTGCATCTTACCATAAAATAAATATTTATAGCGTGAGCGCTGACAGGTATAGTGATATTAATGATAATGAATTACTGCAACGGTACCTAAAATCTCAAAATAATGAGTGGCTGGGCGTACTGCTGCAGCGCTACACCCTGTTGCTGCTGGGTGTATGTATGAAGTACCTGAAAGAGGAAAATGAAGCCAAAGATGCCGTGCAACAGGTTTTTTTAAAGGTAATACAGGAAGTACATAAGTATAAGATAGATTACTTTAAATCGTGGCTGTACATGGTGGCTAAAAATCACTGCCTTTCAGTGCTGCGCGATAAAAAAGGAAGAGCTCACGAAGTCCTTACAGATACGCATCAATACATACAACCGGTAGAAGGACAGCAACCACCCCCAATCGATACTGAAATGCTAACTGAAGCGCTGGAGCAGTTAAACAGTGAACAAAGGCAAAGCGTAACTTTGTTTTATCTCGAAAAAAAAAGCTATGCGGAAATAAGCGATATGACCGGGTTTAACCCTATGCAGGTGAAAAGCTATATTCAGAACGGCAAGCGCAACTTAAAGCTCATTATTGAAAAAAAATTGAAACAATCCTTCACAAAAAATGGCTGAAGACTTAAAAAACATATTAAGCAGCTTAAATAAAGATATTGACCAGGAAACTTTATTGAAGTACCTGAAAGGGCAGCTTGGCAAAGAAGAATTGCACGAGGTGGAAATGAACCTGATTGATGATGCGTTTGAAAGCGAAGCATTAGAAGGTCTTAAAGAAATCGATTATGCCAAAATGCAACTAATTGTAGAGGGCCTTAACCGCGATCTTAAAAAAAGAACCCAAAAAAAACGCAGGGAAGCAGCAAAAAAGAATTTGAAACCACAATGGTGGCTTTATTTTTCCCTGATCATATTTTTAATCATTGTTGTGCTTATTTATATTTACCTACAGCGCTCTATTGGAGGGTAATAACCTGATTCCCAAAGTTCTATTATTTTTCCACTGCTATATTAAATTAATATTAAGTTTATGTTAACTGTATGTTTCTTGTTCTGGAAGCAGGAACTTTGCAGTTGATTAATATTTTTATTATGCAATGGAAGACAATAAAGAGCAGTTTAGGCAATTCAGCTTTCGGACTGTGGAACAATGGTCATAAGATGCTCACGCTTGCATATAAAGGCAAATCAGATACCATTTATCTAGAATCAGAAGAAGGTGACAAAAGGCTTTTTCATTACAGAAAAAAAGGCTTTATTAAAAAAACCCTTGTACTCGAAAATGAATACGGCGCTAACCTGGGCAGCCTTAAAAAAGAAGGAAATACAGAGTTTGTAGAAGTAGAAAACAAACGCTATTATTTAAATTATAAGAACAATCATAAAGAAGTTGAAATCATTGATGAAGATGACAACAAGCCGGTTGCCACTTTCAATCTTTCAGAAAATCCAAATGACAGTTCAAACTACAGCCTTGTAATGATTTCCTGCTTATACCTAAGCTATTATAAGCAGCAGGCAAAGCTGGCTGGTATTTAATTACATATTTCTTCTGTACTGACCGCCCACCTCATAAAGCGCATGTGTAATTTGCCCGAGAGAACAATACTTCACGCAATCCATCAGTTCTTCAAAAATATTACCGCTGCTTAATGCAACGGCTTTTAATTTTCCCAGGGCTTCTGCAGATCTGTTCTTGTTTCTTTCATGGAAAGCCTTCAGATTTTTAACCTGTTGTTCTTTTTCTTCAGTTGTACTGCGAACCACCTCGCCTGGCAATACAGTAGGGCTTCCGTTTTTGTTCAAAAAAGTGTTTACACCTACAATCGGCAACTGGCCACTACTTTTTTGCATTTCATACACCATGCTTTCTTCCTGTATTTTATTACGCTGATACATTCGCTCCATCGCGCCCAGCACTCCGCCACGATCGCTAATACGGCCAAACTCAAGTAGCACGGCTTCTTCCACAAGGTCTGTCAGTTCTTCAATTGCAAAACTTCCCTGTATAAAATTTTCAGTTTTTGCAGCGCCCAGCTCACGGTTTATAATAAGTTGAATGGCCATTGCACGCCGCACACTTTCTTCAGTGGGTGTGGTAATCGCCTCATCATAAGCATTGGTGTGGAGAGAATTGCAATTGTCGTAAATAGCGTACAATGCCTGCAACGTTGTCCTGATATCGTTAAAGTCAATTTCCTGCGCGTGCAAGCTGCGTCCGCTGGTTTGAATGTGATATTTTAATTTTTGAGAACGTTCGTTTCCGCCATATTTATATTTAATGGCCTTAGCCCAAATGCGGCGGGCCACACGGCCAATCACACTATACTCAGCATCCATACCATTGCTAAAAAAGAAGGAAAGATTGGATGCAAAATCATCAATATGCATACCACGGCTTAAATAATATTCCACGTAAGTAAAACCATTGGCTAATGTAAAAGCAAGCTGTGTGATAGGGTTTGCGCCTGCCTCAGCAATATGATACCCGCTGATGCTAACGCTGTAAAAATTTTTCACCCTATTCTTTATAAAATACTCCTGCACATCGCCCATCATTTTCAATGCAAACTCTGTTGAAAAAATACAGGTATTTTGGGCTTGGTCTTCTTTTAAAATATCTGCCTGTACCGTTCCGCGAACTTGTGCCAGGGCCTGTACTTTTATGTTTTCATATTCATCCAAAGGCAAAACTGCATCGCCGCTTGTACCGAGTAACTTTAATCCCAGGCCATTATTTCCCTCAGGCAACGCACCTTCATACAGGGGGAGCATTTGCCCTGCATCAGGAACAGCTCCCTTCTTTTCACAAAACTGGTCTATAGCCGCGTTCATAAAAAATGCAAGTATAACAGGCGCCGGGCCATTAATGGTCATTGAAACCGACGTGTCAGCACTGCATAGATCAAACCCGCTGTATAGCTTTTTAATATCGTCAACCGTAGCAATGCTCACACCGCTGTTACCTATTTTACCATATATATCCGGGCGCATAGCGGGATCTTCTCCATACAACGTCACACTGTCAAACGCAGTACTCAGGCGCTTTGCAGGCTGTTCATGACTTAAATAATGAAAGCGCTTGTTGGTTCTTTCAGGGCTGCCCTCGCCGGCAAACATGCGCGTAGGATCTTCGCCTTCACGCTTAATATCAAACACACCAGCGGTGTAAGGAAATTTTCCCGGCACATTTTCCTGTAACAGCCATTTCAGAATATCGCCCCAGTCTTTGTATTTTGGCAACACAACTTTTTTAAGAGTAGTTCCGCTTAATGATTTTGTTGTAAGTTCTCGTCTGATCACTTTATCCCGAACTTTATATTCGTAAAAATCTTTATTGTAAGCATCAACCATTGCAGGCCACTGCTCCAGCAGTTCCTGCATCTCTTTGTCAAACCCGGCTTTCAGCTCATCATATTTATTTTGCAAATCCTGTACTGACATACTTTTACTTTTTAGGATACACCTTTTTTTTTCGTAAAATTTTATTTACTTCTTATTGTAATTGTTTTGCGGTTGGCAGTTTGTTTTGCAATCTCCTGGGCAATGTTTTATGAAAGGTATATTCGCTCACGCACAAAAAATTAAACCTATCCAAGCACTGTTTGTGTTTTGTATTTCAAGCAACCATTTTTTTAAGATCGTACCGGTGTTTTCATTTTTCATTTTTTAGTATTTCAATGGCGCCAGTCAACTGGTATAACTTTGAGGCGATGGTGCTTTGATCTTCTGCCCTACGGTCATACTCCTGAATGGCATCTGCTATCTCTGCAAGATACCTTGTTCTCTTCGGCGGAATGATCTGTGATTTGTTATGCGTGTCTTTTACATAAGGGTGGTGCTGCACCTGGCCGCCAAAAGTGATTCCTGTTTTGCCTTCAATCTTTTCCATCACACGTTCAAACAACTCGTTCACCCCCGCATCATTGAACTGTGCTGCAATGGTGCCAACCACGGGCATGTCTTCGTCATTAGCATCCCACAAAAGGTGGTTGCGCCTGTATTGTTTCTTTACATCATGCAGCGCATCCAGCGCGCCAGCTTTATCAAACTTATTTATGCAGATTACATCGGCATAATCCAGCATGTTTATTTTCTCCAGTTGCGAGGCTGCCCCGTATTCAGGTGTCATTACATACATACTCACATCACAGTTATCAATAATAGAAGTATCACTTTGCCCCACACCTGCGCTTTCTAAAATCACAAGGTCAAAACCCGCCTGTTTACAAATATCAATTGCCTGACTGGCTGTTTTACTAAGTGCCGTATTATCATTTCTGGTAGCCATTGAGCGCATGTAAGCACGCGGGTGAGATATGGCATTCATCCTGATCCTGTCGCCCAGCAGGGCGCCACCGGTTTTTTTTCGTGACGGATCTACTGAAATCACAGCAATAGTTTTATCGGCATAACTGTTTAAAAATCTTCTTACAATTTCATCCGTTACCGATGATTTTCCTGCACCTCCGGTGCCCGTAATACCTAGTACTAGTGCTTTGCCACCCGGGGGAGTAGATTTTTTTATCAAATTGTCGTTAACCATACCCAACTCGGCAAGCGTAATGGCCCTGGCAATACTCCTGATATCTTTGGCTTGGCCCAAAACAGTTTTATTTTCCCATTTTTCAGGAGCATTGAAATAACCATTGTTTTGCAAACATTGTTGAATCAAATCCTCAATCATTCCTTCCAAACCCATGTGGCGCCCATCATCCGGGCTGTAAATTTTAGTAATACCATAAGTTTGTAATTCCTCAATTTCATGTGGCAGAATGGTGCCTCCACCACCACCAAATATTTTAATGTGGCCGCACTGTGTCTGCTCCAGCAAATCTTTCATGTATTTAAAGAACTCTACGTGACCGCCCTGGTAACTGGTAATAGCGATGGCATGGGCATCTTCTTCAATCGCGCATTCTACTATCTCGTGCACGCTGCGGTTGTGCCCCAGGTGAATAATCTCGGCACCTTTACTCTGTAAAATGCGGCGCATGATATTAATGGCTGCATCATGTCCGTCAAACAACGAAGCCGCCGTTACTATCCTTACTTTTATATTTTGTTGATCCATACAATTAATATTAAATGGAACACAGGGAACACCCTGCATCAATCTTAAAATAAATACTTACGAACTTACAAACTTTATAATAATTTAAGATCAATAGCAGATTGAAAGGAAGCAGTAGCTCTCCTTTTCCCCATTTTTCAGTTACCTTTGCACCTCCTCAGCAAAGACAAAATGAACAAACGGATTTTTGTAGAAAAAAAAGAGCTTTTCGATGTGGAAAGCCCCAAAATATTAAGCGAAATACGGCAGGTAGCCCCGGGCGCCATTAAGGCAAAAGTGTATAATATTTACGATGTGTTCGGGATGGATGAAGACAGTTTTCAAAAAATAATGAACAACGTTTTTGTTGATCCTGTTGCAGATATTTCCCACCATGAAATCCCTGCAATGCATCCCTGTTTTGCCATGGAGTTTTTGCCAGGACAGTACGACCAGCGGGCCGATAGCGCGGAACAATGCATCGCACTGCTCACAGGTAATACCCGCGCCAAAGTACGCAGCGGAAAACTGGTGGAAGTAGAAGGCATTAATGCCTCCGAACTTGAAAAAATAAAGTCGCTGCTGATTAATAAAGTGGAAAGCCATGAAAAAAACCTGAACCTTCTGGAATATCCCTCGGTAAAAGCGCCGACCAATGTTATCATTCACGAAGGTTTTAATGGCTGGAACACCGAAACGTTAAAAAACTTTTATGATGATCATGGTTTTGCATTTGGCTTTGATGACCTGGAGCATACCCAGCGCTATTTTCAGTCAGAAAACCGCGATCCTTCCGAAACAGAATTGAAGGTTTTGGATACATATTGGAGCGACCACTGCCGACATACTACTTTTGAAACAGAACTAACCGATATTTCTTTCGAAGGAAAATTTAAGAACACGCTCGAAACTATCTTTAATGACTATCTGCAAAAAAGAAAACTTTTAGGCCGGGAACATAAACCCATCTCGCTGATGGACCTTGCAACCATTTGCGGTAAATATTTTCATCAAACCGGCAAACTGCAAAACCTTGTGGTGTCGGATGAGATTAATGCCTGCACCATTACCATTGATGTGGAATACGATGGTAAAAAAGAACCCTGGTACCTCTTGTTCAAAAATGAAACGCACAACCACCCCACCGAAATTGAGCCTTTTGGTGGCGCAAGTACCTGCCTGGGTGGCGCCATTCGTGATCCGCTGAGCGGGCGCTCTTTTGTTTACCAGGCCATGAGGCTTACCGGCGCTGCTGATGTGCTGGAACCGATTGAAAATACATTGCCTGGCAAACTGCCTCAACGCACTATTACAAAGCAGGCCGCAAATGGCTACAGCAGCTACGGCAACCAAATAGGACTGGCCACCACACAGGTAAGTGAAATTTACCACGAAGGTTATAAAGCCAAGCGCATGGAAGTTGGTTTTGTGGTGGGCGCTGCCCCAATAGGCTGGGTAAAACGTGAGCAACCTAAAGATGGCGATAT
>JAFAFV010000098.1 GCA_023423285.1 Bacteroidota bacterium | reverse complement strand
TTATCCGAAACGATCATGTACGGCTTTGCAACAGTAACAGCTTTTTTCCATGTATCTCCCGATTTTACGGGCTTGTCAGGAAAAAAATTTAAAGATTGCTCCATAGTGCTTTTCAAACTTTCTTTATTGAAAAAGGTTTTCAGAGTTTCTTTTTCCATTTCTGAAGCGCCCCCTAATCTTTCTGCAAGTTCATCAGTTCCTTTTACTTCCAGCACTTTTCCCTGAGGTGAAAGTGAAACCGATATGGTGCTGCCTTTAATTGCGTTCAGAGTTTTAGAACCCGGTTTGGAGTTATCGCTTTCATCCGTACTCATTCTGATGTTTTGTCCCATTACGTTCATATCCATTGCCAGCTTTTCATACGTCATATTAATAGCTGAATTTTCAGCAACTTTAGATATTTCGTACAGCATATCAATGGCATAAACCATGTTCATCTCCATCTTCTGCCCCATCATTGCTTGTGTAACAGAAGACCTGATCGTAGTTAACGCGTCATATTTTTCACCCTGCTTCGGTTTAAACTCAAGTTTGTAGGCTTTTTGTGCAATAGATAGCATACAAAATGCCATCAACACGGCTATGATTAAAAATTTTTTCATAGTGATTTTTACTTTATTTCAGCCAACAGTGCATCATTCAGTTTTACATAATCGTCATTCTTCGCTGCAATTGCCAACTCTTTCGATGCTAAGGCCGCTGCTCTTGCCGCGGCTTTGTTGCCGGCTTTTGCCAGGCCTTTAGCTTGCTGGTATTTGATCCAGAAAGCTTTTGGATTGGTTTCTGCCGCTTTTGCGAACCACTCATTAGCTTTTCTTATGTCCTTATTGTTTTCAAGGTAATAGGCTGCCGCCTGAAAATAAGGAGGATTATCACTTTTCATTGCTTCATCAATGGCAGCCATTACTTTACCGTCAACATCCGTTTTAATGGGCAGTGCTACCAGCACGTTATCCCACCTTATATGTAACTCGCAACTTTCAGCCTGAACATTGGCAAATTGCATAGTAAAAGTTTCTGCTTTCATTGGTGTTGTATTTGCTTTGGCATTTACTCTTACAACATCTTCCTGCTGGTTGTAAGCCGCAGGGCTGGTAACGTTGGTTTGTTTGGTAATAATAATCGTCCATGATGCCTTACCTGGTATCGTTAATAAACCATATTTTCCTGCAGGAATTTTTTTACCACCTATCGTTACCTCATCGCCAAAAGTGAGTGTGGTGGCAGCGTTTGCGCCGGTGCGCCAAACTTTGTCATAAGGTACAAGGTCGCCATAAATTTTACGTCCTTTCATATTGGGACGTGCGTAAGAAAGCTCAATGGAAGAAAGACCAAACTCCTGTTTTATTGACTGGGCAGTACTTGGTGGCGGCGTTTTTAACTGCGCCTGGGCAGCAAAACCCAGGAATAAACAAATGGCTAAAAAAATTTTATTCATAACTAAATTTTTTGTTGATGAGCACCAAATTTATGAATAAAAACCAATACGCCTGGGCATTATATTTCAACAAAAAAGACTGCAAATGCAGCCTTTTAGAGTGTTCAACAGGATAGCGATTACTAAAACTTTGCCTTAAAAGAAGCATTAGTAATCTTAAATGCTTTACCGGGCGTTTTTATATTGTACGTTGTGCCTGAAAATGTTCCTTCAATTTCAGTACTGCGCACTTTGGTCACGTTGCAACAAGATCGCTTAAAGTTGCACTGGCATTGCCCGTACGCCCTGCCGAGGAAATTTTTTATAGCAAGTTCAGCTTTGCTGCCAATGCTAACAATGATGCCACATTATGGGTTTTAGTTTTTCTGAAAATGTTTTTTCTATGCGTAGATACCGTGAACTCACTTATAAAAAGTTCCGAAGCGATTTCTTTATTGGTGAGTCCTCTGCTGATCAGTTTTATTATCTCAATTTCTCTTGTAGAAAGCATCAGGCCATCTTTCTCTACAGCATTTAATCTGCAATTTTCAAGTTCCTTTAATATGTCCTCTGAAAAATAGTTCCCTCCATTATTTACCTTTTTGATAGCTTCCACCAACTCCGACTTGTTGACAGACTTTGGAAGGAAACCTTTTATATCAGCATTTTCAATGAGTTCATAAATTGTTTTAGCATCATTATTCATGGAAAGAATAATGATCTTAATTTCAGGAAATTGATCCTTCAGCATAATAGAACTCTCGTAGCCGCTTATGACCGGCATGGTGAGGTCAATAAGTGCTATATCAATTCTTGTATCAAGCGTTTCCAGTTGTCCGAGCAATGCAAACCCATTGGTATTACTTAAGGCTACTGTAAGGTCCTGCTCATTTTCGAGTAGCAGTTTTAATCCGTCAATCACAATTTGATGATCATCAAGTATAGCTATATTGATAGGCATTGTTAGGTTTGATAATTGTTGTTTATTGGTATTACAATCTCTATTAATGTTCCCTTACCAGGTTCAGTTTGAATATTCACCTGGCCTTTTAAAAATTTTACGCGTGTTTTGATATTATCAATTCCGATTCCTTTGGCAGTTGGGATCTTTGATAGTTCAAACCCAACGCCATTATCTTTAACGCTGGCTTTCAGATACTGCTCCTCAAGCCTAAGCGCAATATCCAGCATCGTGGCCTGGGAATGTTTGATAACGTTAGCAATGCTTTCCTGCAAAACCCTATAAACAACGAGTTGTATATCAGTGTCGATCTTTTGTAACAGGCCATCTACATTTAAAGTAACATTCAATTTATTACTGTTAATCTTTTCAATCAGTTCTTTTAACGCATTTGCCAAACCCAGCCTCATTACATTGTTAGTAACCATCTGGTGCGACACGCTTCGCATTTCGTTTATAGATTCATTAACCAACTGAAGCGTGTTGGCATATATTTTATTTGTCTTGTATTCAGACGGCAGGTTTTCAATAGCTGCCTGTATGTTCATTTTAGCTGCGCTCAAAAGCTGCCCCAATCCGTCGTGAAGTGTTTGGCTCATACGCGACCGTTCGTTTTCTTCTGCACTTATAACAGCCCTTGCAGCCTTATCCTGCTCATCAATTACTGCAGCTTGTAAGCGGGCTTTTTGTTTTAATTTATACCTGTTGTGAAAAAGGTATGCTGTTGCAGCTAAAAGCGCAAAAGCCATTATTCCAAACAGTATCTGGCGATTCTTTTTTTGAATTAAAAGCGTTTTGTTTTTATCATTCAGGTTAAGAATATTAATTTTTTGCTGATTATTTTTTATTACCAGGTCATTTTTAACCAGCAGAGCCTGCTTGTTAAGCAGTTCAAGGTTTTGATTCGTTAGTGTCAGTTGCTGGTTGCCCAACTGCAAGTCTTTCCTATCCAGCTCCAGCTCATTATTCAAAAGCAATAATTCATTTTTTGCAATGGTTTGTTTTTGCAGTTCATTTTGGCTGTTGAGCAGGTTGATACGTGCCTGTTTTTTTTCGGTTTCATACAGGGCTTTAAGCGCTTCAATTTCTTTCATTGACTTTTCTGAAAAAATTTCTGCTTTCAGTTTAGCCGCTTCTCTTTGATAATTGAGCGCTGCTTCAAAATTCTTGCGGCTCATTTCCACCAGTGCCAGTGTTTCATAATTTTCTGATTGCAGAAATTTGTCTTCATTCTTCTTTGCTATTTCTTCTGCTTTTTTTGCGTATTCAAAAGACCTGTCAAAATTATTCGTTCGCCTGAATTCCAAAGCCAGGTTTGTATAAATATTTGGCAGGTGCACGTAGTTGTTGGTTTGTATTGCAGCCTGTTCTGCATTAAGCAAATACCTGATAGCTTCTGCGCTTTCTTTTTTTTCAGAATAAATGGTTGCGATGTTGATCAGGAACGCGGTTTTACGGCGTATGTCGTTATATTTTTCGGCCAGTTCCTGGCCCTTATTGTAAGTTTTTAATGCTTCAGACGCGTTTCCGGCGTTGTTGTAAGCAACTGCTAAAGAATTGTAATAATTGATTTTAGCTTTTTCATTTTTGGCTACATCTGCATACTTCAATGCGTCATTTAAATATTCAACAGCTTTAATGTTGTTTCCCTGCCGAATCATGATATTGCCAAGATCACCATATTTAAATGATACGAAATTATAATTCTTAATCTCTTCTGCCAATCGTAATGATTGAAATGCGTAAATAGTAGCAGAATCGAATTTGCCCAGGTAAAAATGCGAGTTGCCGATATTGCCCAGGCTTCTGCACGCCAGTTCTTTATCTTTTATTTGAGAAGCAATGGACTGGGCACGCCGAAAGTAGTAAAGTGCGCTATCTTGTTTGCCTAAGGCCTGGTGGCTATAGCCGAGTAAAATAGCAGCATAACCATTTTGCTTTACCATTTTGTTTTTTGCAGTTATGTTGTAAACCGCTTGCAAAATCGCTTTGTTTCCAGAAACATTATTCCAGCTTGAGTTTCTTATTGAATCATTGATTTGATCAAAGCGCACGGAGGTTTGGCTGAATGCTTCTATTGCAGGCAATACAAAAAACAAAAACAGAATTGTTGATATTTTGCGTATATAACACAAGGTTATCTTCATTTTTATCACTTGCAATTTAGTTGTTTGATTTATCCACAAGATAAATATTTTCAATTTACACTGCGCCTCATCATTAAGTTGTTAAGATTAGTTTTTAGAGCATCTATAGGCTATTGTTTTATTACCTGTATTCCCTTTGAGTATTGAACAGTTCCATCCTTGTCTGTTTGAGCAATACGGACAAATAGTTTTGACGATGTGCCTTGTAACACATCACTACTTTTTTTATTACAAGAAAAATGTGTGATGGAAAGAAAAACCGACATTAACAGCATCAGCTTAAAGCGTTCTCTTCTACCCATTAAGCTTAAAAGAAGAGCTGATAATATGGCAGGGAGACCCATTAAAATATTATAATTTGAAAACCTGGTTTCCAAATTATAATTGAGCACATTGCTACTGTTACCATCAAGGGTTTTTGATTGTAATGTACCGATAGTAACAAAATGTTTACCATCTCCTGAAATTTGTATATCAAAGTGATCACAATTTTCTTCTGCAAGTGTAGAGAAAAAAACCGTTAATAAATCTCCTTTTAATACCGCGGAAATACCACCAAACCTAACGGGCAGCGTAATACCGGCTAGCTCATCAGCGCCAATATCGGGGGCGGTAGCGCTTCTTACATCACCATCATAATCGACCGGTACTTCTGCAATGCCCACACCTTTATCATTAATAATTGAAGGGACGGAGGGATTGATATGAAGATAGCCGGGATGGTTATAATCCAAGCTGAGAAAGGGTGGGTTTTCTGTAACAGAGCCGGCATCTTTAGCGCCAACCTGGGTTTTGTAGTCAGCCAATGTTATATACTTAGTTGCCGTGCTTAGCGATGTACCCCATGAGTAAATATAGTTGGTAGCCGAGGGTGCGCCTGCGTAAAAAAGATTATTGTTAGATAAAAAATTACTGGTGGCTGTTGTTTGAGGATTAAAAAAAGCAGAAATATAATCGGCGCCGCTTGCTCCCGCCTGAATGTTGTTTACAAAAATATTATTCTTAATATCACAAAGTGCAGAAGGGGCATTTACAAATAACGCCGTGCTTTCTGATTTAGAGTTACCACCGCCCCCCTCTAAGTAAACTGTATTGTGATAACATTTATTTACAATTGTGGTATTACCACTCATCAAAATACCCGTATGCGTAAAACCACCGGTAGCAGATGCAGCATGGCAACCCACATAATTATTAAAAGCATTATTACCATCACCATTAATAATGATGCCAATAAACTTCATAACGGTGTTTGTCGTACCTGCTGCAATCAAATTGTTTTTTATAAAAGAGCCGGTTTTCCCAGTCAAACCAATACCTTCAAAACCGAGGGCATTATTATTGATAATCTTGTTGTTTTCAATATAAACCAGATCGGTTTTGTCATAGCTTCTTATGCCATATACCTGACCGGCTGAGGACACATGTTCTTTAACCGTATTGTTTTTTACGTTGACGATTGTTTGCGAAGAAGCGGTTTGAACATTAATGCCAACACTACGAGCAGCAGCAGAATTGCTGCTTAGACTAATAATATTATGTTCAATATTTGCAAATTCTGGAGAACCACCAGTAATATCGATACCTGAGTAACCACGGTTGGCATCCGCAGAAATTATGGTATTATTTTTAATGTTCACCTCTTTCCAGTCATTTTCTGCCGCAACGCCATTATCTCCACCAAAAACGTATATTCCAAATTGTTCGTACGTATTACTTCCCACCTGTTTTGCATTTGGCTGTATAATATTATTTTCAATAACAACACCTGTTTTTCCCAGGGGCGTATAATAGATTCCGGCGCAGCCTGATTGATGCAATAAGTTGGTGGTAATGCTATTGCCTGAAATAATAAAGTTGGACGCTGTTACTACCTGTATGCCATTGGCCGGTGCATTAAAACCTCCCACGTTCCTAATCACATTATTCAGCAGTTTATTATTCTTATCTGAAAATAGCACGTTGTCTATAAACCTGTTTCCTTCTGTATAAATACCAACAGCGACGTTTTCAATGATATTGTTTGAAAAAATATTATAAGAGTTGCCGCTTTCCAAAGACGTGGGTGCGGGTTGCTGATTAAGGTTGGTTATAACGTTAGGAGCGCTGTATAAAAAAATGCCATGGGCCTTATAAATGGCTCCCCAGGTATTGTCAGTAGCATAATACGTATTATTTAATGATATGGTGCAGTTTTGAATAGTGTTATACTGACAACCGTTATTTTGATTGGGTTTAAAAAAAGCGAAACCATATTCCGTTTTTTCATTATTACCTCCTGCAGTATTGGCCGGGTTTTCAACTAAACTAAGCCCGTCAAAGGTAATATAATCAGTACCCATCATTTTAAATATAGCATCCAGGCCTGAACCTGTATCAGCCGTTACTACAGGGTTCGCTCCTGTTCCGTTTTTTTTAAAAATGATTGGGCTTGCCGCTGTGCCCGTGGCCGTAATGGTAAAATTGCCTGTTTCTGTATACCCGGACGTAATATTAAAAGTAACACCGCCACTGCCCACGCCGCTTGTATTTAAAGCCGAAACCGCAGCCGCAATAGTTACATAATCTCCGGGAATAGTTTTTACACCTGTAAGTTGCGCATTTATGTTAGTGCCCGCTAGCAATAAAAATCCTAAGTAAACACAGGTAATAATTTTTTTTGGTAAGAATATATTTGTTTTCATGTTTTTTAGTTTAAAGCGGCGAAAATAGTTTGCAGACAAAACGAAGTCAATACCCTTCAGAGGGTATTCTAAATTGAAATCCAAATAGCCAATCCGGCACGAACGACAATAATTACCTCAGACTGGTTGGAATAGATGGAAAGTAAAATTTGGGTTAGTTTTATTGAAGTTGGTTTATGGAACCGGCGCCTTTACCAGGTTCACTTCAAGCACATTGCTGGTAATTTGCTTATCCACAGTATAGGTAATAGCATGCGGTGCGGAACCGGTATAAATACCGTTAATAAATTGGCAATCAGCCACCGGCGATTCCACAAGAATCAGTGATTTGCCATCGCCAAAAAGGTTTGTTGCATAAATGTTGTTTATTTTCCCTTTTACAGATGCATCTCCATAACCGCGGCCTCCAACTAATACAGTATAAGGACTGCCGCCATAGGGAGGAGGCGTGTCCGGTCTTGATTTTGTTATAACGCCATTTATATAAACATGGTGGATGCTTGAATAATCACTCGCTCTAATTGCTACTCCAGTGTAATTGGTCTGACAGTTTGTAATAAAAATTTGCTCCGTGTCGTCTTCTGGCCCAGCCCATTTGGTAGAAGTGACCTGGTACGAATTTACATCGCCATTATTATGATAATACGGGGGAACATCCAAACTTGACAAAGCAATCAAATCATCTCCATTTATTCCTGTAATATCATTTATCCTGAAATACTTACAGCCATGTCGAAGATTAATACCGTCCTTATTATATGTTTTAACAGTTTTTCCTTTTACAATGATATACTCCGGGTTATTGAACCTGATGGATGACACTTCCGCATTGTTTGTTCTTTCAAAACTGATGGCCCATGCATGAGAATTGCTGATGGTAACGTTTCTGAGTTTAAATCCGTCCACATAGGCTATTTGGATCATATTATTTCTCCAGTCGCCCGTTTGTTTGACGCCTTCCTTCCCTGCATCACTGCCGTAGCTAACTCTTCCCTTCTGGTCGGCAAGTACAAGAGTACGATAAGCGTCGCCTGTAGATCTTGGATTGTCTGCTCCTTTTAATTGTACGTCTCCTATTCCAATAATGTTTATGTTGTTACTCCACCCGGGGTTGTTTACTCCTATACCAACATTATCACTTCTAAACATATTATCCCGGCATTGATCAGACAATTGAATAATACAATTATCCAGTATCACGGTCATATTGGAAGGCAGTAAAATAGCACTATCTATCTTCCAAATGTTAGTACCGTTAGCATTGCGCTTAGGAATAACGATTTTATTTGTTGTGCCTTTAGCTTTCGCAATAGCTGTGCGTATACGCTGGATGTCGGTACCGGTAAAATGATTAGGAGTGATGTCGACGGTGGACGCCTGCCCCACACCTCTTTCTGGCTGTGAGAAAATTTCGGTTGTGCTTAACGCTATTAACAGTAAGTAAATAGGAATATATATATGTCTTGCCATTTTTATCCGTTCTGATAACAAAGTTAAAAGTTCAGCCAATAGCTAAGCTATATTAAAGATGTACCAATAGGTTAGGCAGCATTATGAACGCAACCCATTGCAAATCTTTTTTACAATAGCAGGCCCTTCGTAAATAAAGCCAGTCCATATTTGCACAAGCGTGGCACCTGCTTTTATTTTTTCGCTGGCATCCCTGGCCGTAAAAATACCACCAGAGGCAATGAGAGGGATTTGCCCGTCAGTTTGCTCATTAATATACTGCACAATCTGTGTGCTTTTTTCTTTAATAGGCATACCGCTAAGGCCGCCAGCTCCAATATCGGTAATTTCTTTAATTGGCGTTTTTAAATGTTTTCGCTCAATGGTTGTATTGGTGGCCACAATACCATCCAGCTTAATTTCCAGCGCCAGGTCTATAACATCATCCACCTGTCCCCGCTCAAGGTCGGGGGCAATTTTCAACAATACAGGCTTGGCCACTGCTTTGCCATTGTTCATCATGGCAAGGTGCAACAATATTTTGCGCAGGGAATCCTTATCCTGCAACGCGCGCAGGCCGGGCGTATTGGGGCTGCTCACGTTCACGGTAAAATAATCTACAAAAGGGTGTAACTTATTAAAGCAGGCAGCATAATCTTTCCAGGCCTCTTCATTGGGGGTGATTTTGTTTTTACCAATATTCCCGCCAATGATCATTGGGTACTTTTCATTAACTGCTGACTTTTTTGTCCGCCAGGCTTCCAGTCGTTTGGCAATCGCATCTGCACCTTCGTTGTTAAAGCCCATCCGGTTAATAAGCGCCTTATCAATTGGTAACCTGAACAGCCGTGGTTTGTCGTTGCCATCCTGTGCAAGCGGTGTCACTGTTCCAATTTCCACATGTCCAAAGCCCAGCGCTTCCAGTTCGTTTAAATACCCTGCATTTTTATCAAAACCCGCGCCCAGCCCCACAGGGTTTTTAAACTTCATATTTAAAAAACGTGTTTCAAATATTTGAGAAGGTGCCATTACAGCACTGACTGCTTTTTTGCCCAACGGCAGGCGGGTAGCAAGACGCAATTGCCCCATTGCCATTTTATGCGCTGTTTCAGGATCGAAATTGAAATATAAACTACGAAGGAGCTGGTACATGATGCGCAAATATACTTTGAAGTGGAGAGCTTTAAAAAGATTGTACCATGGTTGTTAAATAATTCTTACAAAGCCATGGGGCCATGGCCGTTTTTGTACAACGGGCGGCATATCTTATATTTGATGAGCAAGGTTTGCGCATCATTGGCAGGCGCTACAATCCTTACAATACACAAAATATATTAAAAATGGGATATCTGCAGGAAGCCTATATTGTAGCGGGATTTCGTACCGCGGTAGGAAAAGCAAAAAGAGGTGGGTTCAGGTTTTACCGGCCTGATGATCTTGCCATTGAATTAATAAAAGGTTTAATGGCATCAGTACCGCAACTGGAAGCAAGGCAGGTAGACGATCTGCTGGTGGGTAATGCCGTGCCAGAAGCAGAACAGGGACTGCAAATGGGTCGCATTATATCTGCCAGAGCATTGGGGATAGATACGCCGGGCGCAATCATTAACAGGTATTGTGCATCAGGACTTGAAACGATAGCGATGGCCACAGCTAAAATTAGAAGTGGTATGGCTGATTGCATTATTGCAGGCGGCACCGAAAGCATGAGCCTGGTACCAGCGGCAGGATGGAAAACGGTTCCCTCTTATAATATTGCTTCGGATGAACCTGATTATTACATCAACATGGGGCTTACCGCCGAGGCTGTAGCAAAAGAATTTAATGTAAACCGCAGCGATCAGGATGCATTTAGTTATCAGTCTCATCAAAAAGCCATGCATGCTATTGAAAACGGTTATTTTAAAGAAGGTATTTTGCCCATAAATGTGGAAGAGGTATTTATTGATGAAAAAGGCAAACGCATGACTAAAACCTTTACGGTTGATAATGATGAAGGACCGCGTGCCGATACATCGCTGGAAGCGCTGGCCGAATTAAAACCAGTGTTTGCAGCCAACGGAACCGTTACGGCCGGCAACTCCTCTCAAACCAGTGATGGGGCTGCCTTTGTAATTGTTATGAGCGAACGCTGTATGAAAGAACTGGAACTGAAGCCTATAGGCAGGCTCGTGGCTTGCGCTTCAGCAGGCGTGCACCCGCGCATTATGGGCATTGGCCCCGTTGCTGCTATTCCTAAGGTGCTGAAGCAGGCAGACCTGAACCTGAAAGAAGTGGATTTGATAGAACTGAATGAAGCCTTTGCCGCACAAGCATTAGCCGTCATCAGGCAAGCACAATTAGACCCCGAAAAAGTAAACATCAACGGAGGCGCTATTGCTCTTGGCCACCCATTAGGATGCACCGGCGCCAAACTTACTATACAAATTTTAAACGATTTAAAACGGCTGAATAAAACCTACGGCATGGTAACGGCCTGTGTAGGCGGCGGCCAGGGTATTGCAGGAATTATAGAACGACTGTAATACACTTATAATATCAATCAATTACCATTGGCTAAACCATTCTCAAAAACATTAAACCTTGTAAATATTATAAGGCAGCTATGGCCTTTTGTAAAGCCGTACCGCAAAATGATGTTCGGTACGCTTACCCTTACTCTTATCGGTTCTTTAGCCGCTCAGGTAAACCCTTTGGTTTTAAAATATACTGTTGACAGAGTGGAAGAATTGTTACGCTTTCCTGATCCTATGGAAGAAGGCATGAAGCTGGTTTTGCTCATTTCAGCCATTTTATTTTCCAAGGAACTGATCAATATTTTTATCCAGTATGGCCAGAAATATTATGGCGAAAAAATACGCATCAATGTCAGCAACTCACTTGCTGAAAAGGCCATCAGCCGCATTCTCACCTACCGAATGGCATTTTTCACTTCGCCAGAAAATCAATCGGGCAAACTGCAAACGCGTATTGACCGAGGCGTGGAAAGCCTGACAAGGTTGGTACAAAATTTCTTTATAGATATTTTACCACTTTTTTCAAATGCTATATTGGCGCTCGTTATCATGTTCATGGCCAATCTTTACGTGGGATTGGTGGCTGTATTTATTTTGCCGGCCTACTTTTATGTAAGCTACCGGCAGGCGCAGAAATTGCAGGGCGTGCGACGCAAACTTCGCCAGGGCAGGGAAAACAAGAACAGCGGCTTATTGAATATTATTGAATCCATCAGCGTGATCAAGAGCTTTGTGCGGGAAGACGTGGAAGAAAAAAGGCAACTTACCATTCAGCAGGAACTGACAGGGCACCAGCTATACACCCGAAAAACAAATTTTACTTACGATGGCGTAAAAACCTTTATCGAGCAAATTGGCATAGTACTTATCATTATTCTTACAACCTATTTGGTATTGGGCCACCAGATCAGCATTGGCGCTATCATGCTGCACATCATGCTCTTCAACAATGTATCGGCACCCATCAGGCAACTGCACAGAATTTACGATGAGGTGAATGATGCCTTTATATATGCAGAGGCTTATTTTCAAATTCTGGATGCCGATGATGAAATAGAAGATTCCGGAAAATGGATCGTTCCTGAAGCACCCGGCACTTTTGAGATGAAAGATGTTGATTTCACTTATCCCAATGGCACCAAGGCATTGCACAATGTAAGCTTAACTATTGAGCATGGTAAAACCACAGCCCTGGTAGGGTTGAGTGGCGCGGGCAAAAGCACTATTTTAAATTTGCTGAATAAATTTTATGAGCCCAACAGCGGTGAAATTTTGCTTGATGGCACGCCTTTAAAGCAGTACGATAATCAGTTCTTACGCCAGGAAATTGGGCTGGTGCTGCAAAAAAATCACATTTTTAAAGGGAGTATTGAAGACAACATCCGCTACGGAAAAACAGATGCAACTATTGAAGAAATTATGGAGGCCGCTGCAAAAGCTTACCTGCACGAACAAATTATTGCCCTGCCAATGGGTTATAACAGCGATGCTCAATTACTAAGCGGTGGGCAGCAACAACGCATTGCCATTGCCAGGCTTTTTTTAAAAGATCCGCCCATTATATTTTTAGATGAGCCCACGGCAAGCCTGGATGCCATTGCAACGGAACAAATCAAAAATAGCCTGGATGCCATTAAAGAAAACCGCACGGTGGTGATTATTTCGCATTCCATCTCACAAATTGTGGATGCAGATATTATTTATGTATTAAAGCAGGGCAGCGTTGTGGAACAGGGCACCCATGAAGAATTGGTATTGCACAACGGAAG
The DNA here is from genome assembly GCA_023423285.1 of Bacteroidota bacterium. Classification (GTDB taxonomy): domain Bacteria; phylum Bacteroidota; class Bacteroidia; order Chitinophagales; family Chitinophagaceae; genus Niabella. The sequence continues at coordinate 2,587 of JAFAFV010000098.1, read as the reverse complement.
CTACCGTGAAATATTTAACGCCTCTGCGCGTAGCCTGAACCTTGAACGCATTGCAAAAAGTTTTGAGAATTAAAAAGCAATAGCCAGTGCATTGAGATTTTTACAATGCATTAACACGAGTCTTCATCATAGCTTCATATCTACATGATATCTTCAATCTGGTTCACTAAAAGAGTAAAAAAGGATCTCATAACATTTAGAATCCATTAACAACTTTAATCATACATGGCATAGTCTTAGAATAGAAGATTTAACCGTTAAACTATTTTATTATGAAAACAAAAATCACAGTACTTGCATTAATTATAGCCCTGTTCGGCTTTTCGGCAGCAAATGCCCAGGGAAGAGGTAATGGCAATAATAAAGGTAATAAAGTAAATAAGACACATAACTCTAAATCTAAAATAAACAAATACAAAGGCAATGATCGGAACGCTGTATATCGTGATCGCGATGTTGACTACAGAAGCAGAAGAAGCGGTGTGATTTATAGAGAGCGGGGAGATGACCGTGTGTATCGCCGTAGTGGTTCTGTTTATTACCCTGGCCAAAATGTAAGAAGTCTTCCTCCGGGACAGGCCAAGAAAATCTATGGCCATCAGTCAGCAAAAGCGTTTGCTCCAGGTCAGCAAAAGAAAAGTTACAACAATAACGTTTACTATCCACAACGCAGAATGATATATGACCATCCTTACGATGATAATTATCGTACTAATCAAACTGGTGATATAGCCCGTAGGATTGGAAGCCTGTTTGGACTTTAACAAAACATAAAATTTGAATACTCGGTTTAATTGATTGAGTATGAATATAGCCGCAGCACTGTTGCGGCTATTGTTTTATAAAGAGGTTCATGCAATACCTTTAATTAAAATGTTTTTGTAATTTTAAAACACTTTTTAATCCTTATAAACTATAAAAAATGAAAACTTCCTTTTTTAATTCAACCCGAGTAGGCATACTTGGCGCTGTGGCGCTGCTTGTTGTAGGATTCACATCCTGCGCTCCCGGCTACTATGCCCATGATAACGGGTATTATGGCCATAACCGTTACTATTATCATCCAGGATATTATGGGTATTACCCCGGCTACTATGGCTATTATGATTACCCGCGCACAAGGGTTTATAACAATTATTATTACAGAGACAGGTATCGTAACGAACGATCTGTGAGAAGCCGTGACAACAGAACAGACAGTAGAACGCTATCTCCCTCAAGAAGGTCCTCAGAAAGAAACTCGCGTGAGGTTGTTTCTCCGCGCCGTAGTACGCCATCCAGAAGTTATACGCCACAGCAGCGTTCCAGCTCGTCTTCACGCAGTTATACGGCGCCGCGCAGCACTTCGCCTTCAAGAAGTTATAGTGCTCCATCAAGAGGCAGTTCTTCGAGAAGTAACACTACGGCTCCTTCAAGAAGCAGTAGCAGAAGAAATTAATGGGAACGTATTGCAATTCTTACAAGCCGCAGTTTATTTCTGCGGCTTTTTTTACCTGAAATGTATCGCTTTTACCGGCTGTACTTTTTTTACAATATAAGTAGGGATCATAAGAACGAGCAGGCAAATGATAAAGGTGGTGATGCAAATAGCTAAAATTTCACCAATACTTATTTTTACTGCCGCGTAACTAAGGTAATAAGCTTCTTCATTTAATTTAATAAACTGTGTTTTCAACTGCAGCCACAGCAGCGAAAGCGCAAAAGCAACACCCCCAAGTATGCCTGTGAGCGTAATAATGAGGCTGTGCTGTAGAAATACTCTTTGCACCTGCCAGTCGCTGGCGCCAATGGCTTTTAATACACCCACCATGCGCATGCGCTCTAATACCAGGATGATAAGGCAGGTGATCAGGTTAATAACAGCCACCAACACCATAATTCCAATCAACACATTGCGTGTTACGTCCTGCATATTCAGCCAGTCAAAAATATTGGGGGTAATTCTCTGAATGCTTTGTGCCGTCCAGGAAGGCGGCAGGCCCGGAAGGTTGTACAGTTGTTCAGCCACAGAATCTATCTGCTTATAATCGTTTAAAAAAACTTCGTAACCACCAATTTGGGTGGAGTCCCAATCGTTCAGCCGTTGAATAAGTTTCATATCGCCCAGGGCAAACGTTTTATCATATTCTTCAATACCAGTTTTAAATAATCCGGTAATCGTTAGCCTGTCTGGCCGCAGGCTGTTATCGGGCCTGATGAAATAAATAAACACCCTGTCTCCCACTTTTAGCTTTAAAGCATCAGCGGTTTTTTGGGAGATCAAAATCTCCCGGCTGTAAGTGCTGTCAGAAAATTTGGGCGCCCGCCCACCTGCAACAATAAAATCTTTCAGGTGGTTAAAATCATATGTGCTGTCGAGCCCCTTTACCATCACACCTTCCAGGTCATCGGCTGTTTTTAAAATGGCATAGCGCGTGGCAAATGGATGAATGCTTTTTACCTGCGGATGCCTTTGAATTTCCCGCACGATCGTGTCATTAGCGGTAATCGGCATTTCTTCTCTTAATACAGACTGGTAAGGCATGGCCTGCTGCAGGCGGATGTGTCCCCAAAAGCTGAACACTTTTTCGCTTACTTTTTGCTGAAA
>JAFAFV010000077.1 GCA_023423285.1 Bacteroidota bacterium | reverse complement strand
GAGCCTTTGATGTGGGGCAACGCCACACCATTACAACAGGTTATCGTTTACACATCGTGGAACAAAAAGACCTATAAAGCCATGTCCGATAAAAACGGGCAATGGAAAGTAAAGATCAATACACCTTCTTACGGCGGGCCTTATTCCATAACGGTTTCAGAAGAGAATACCATTACGTTGAACAATGTAATGATTGGCGAAGTCTGGCTTTGTTCGGGCCAGTCAAACATGGAATGGCCGGTCGGCCGTCGTGGTCAGGTAGCCAATTATAAAGAGGAGATTGCCAATGCCGATTACCCCGGCATCCGGTTTTTGCAGGTGAATAAAGAAAAAAGCAATATTCCCAAAGAGAGCATTAGTGTGAGAAACAACGGCTGGGATATATGCACGCCAAAAACTGTTGACAATTTTTCTTCTGTTGCTTATTTTTTTGCAAGAGAAATTCATAAACAAACTGGTATTCCCATTGGCGTTATCCAGTCTGCATGGGGCGGTACCGTGGCTGAAGCCTGGACGAGTTATGAAACGCTGAAAAACATACCCGATTTTGCAAAACAAGCTGCTGTTATCAGAAGCAATGATTCGGTTGCAATTAAATCAAAATACGATGCTGATGTAAAAAAATGGAACGAAAGTCATTTTCTGCTTGATAAAGGCTTCGCGGGCATCAAGCCTGTGTGGGCTTCTACAGGATTAAATACCAGCGGCTGGCAAACAATGCCGCTTCCCGGCTTTTGGGACAATCAGGGGTTGCAGGCCTTTAACGGAGTTGTATGGTTTAGAAAAAATATCACACTGCCACAAAGCCTTGCCGGAAAAGATCTGGTACTAAGCCTGGGCAATATTGATGATGAAGACATTACCTGGTTTAACGGAGTAAAAGTGGGCGAAACAAAAACCCATGCCACCAAACGCGTTTATAATATTCCTGCATCCATTGTAAAACCCGGCGAAAACACGATCGCGGTAAGAGTGAACGATATTCGTGCAAACGGCGGCTTTTACGGTAACGCATCTGAAATGTATATTGGCCTGAGCAACAACAGGCAAAGCCTTGCAGGTCAATGGTTGTATAAGATATCTTATTCAGCTCATCAACTGCCACAGGTCCCTTTCGTATTGAACAATCCCAATCACCCTACGATATTGTATAATGCTATGATCCATCCGCTGCGGGATTATAAAATACGTGGCGTTATCTGGTATCAGGGCGAAAGTAATGCCAGCAGGGCTTACCAGTACCGCAGCCTGTTTCCGGCACTGATTAAAGATTGGCGAAAACAATTTTCTTCTGGTGAATTCCCCTTTTATTTTGTGCAGCTTGCCAACTACATGCAAAAAGATTCGTTGCCGTCAGAATCAGATTGGGCAGCACTGCGTGAAGCCCAGCTAATGACTACAAAGCTAGCCAATACAGGAATGGCCGTAACGATTGATATCGGTGATGCCGATAATATTCATCCAAAAAATAAGCAGGATGTTGGCCGCAGGCTGGCATTGATAGCGCTGAATAAAATACATAAAAAGCAAAATGAGTTCAGCGGGCCTTTATATAAAAGCCACACTGTGAAAAACAACAAAGTCATTATCAGCTTTAACCATGCAGCTGGATTGCAGAAGGGTGGCAACAGCCTGAAAGGGTTTGCCATTGCAGGCGCCGATAAAAAATTTTACTGGGCTAATGCTGTTATCGCGGGTGATAAGGTAGAAGTGTTTGCCCCGCAGGTTTCAAAGCCTGTGGCCGTGCGCTATTCGTGGGGCAATAATCCTGATGGTAATTTATACAACTCAGCCAGGTTGCCCGCATCTCCATTCAGGACGGATAACTGGAGGACTCCCTAAAATTTCTTTTTAAACACAAAACGTTTCAAACGTTGTAATACTGGCCGGGCCCGCATACCGCGCCAAATGGGTTGCCTATGATTGTTTAAAACCGTACTTTCATTCGAAAGCAAGCATGTTGCTGCCTATATACATCTAAAATTACTTTAGTAAGTAACACTTTCAAAAAGCTTAGTGCTTTTTAATATTTTTTTAAAAACTTAATAAAACTCCATCATGAAAAAATGGTTGCAAAGCAAAATTGACGAACTGACAAATTTTTGCTTCCTGATTGCTGTCTTGCTAATGTGTAATATAGTCTATGGCCAGGGTCAGTTAAATTATAGCGGTAAGGTGGTAAACGAGCAAAATCAGCCGCTTACCGGCGTATCCGTCGTGGTACAAGGAACATCAACAGGTACTACCACAGATGCCGGGGGTGACTTTTCAATTTCTGCCCAAAAAGGGCAGGTGCTGCTTTTCTCAATGATTGGCTATGCGCAGGACGCACACCTGCTAACCGATGAGCGGAACATTCACATCACCCTGCACCTGCAGTCGGACAGCAGCCTGGATGAGGTGGTTGTGATTGGTTATGGTACGGTCAGAAAGCAGGATCTTACAGGTTCGGTAGGGCAGGTAGATAAGAAGGTGATGGAGACCAAGGTGGCCACTTCTTTTGTAGATTTTTTGAAAGGCAGCGTGGCAGGTGTCAACATTGGCATCAACAATGATGCATCAGGTGGCGGTAGTATACAGGTAAGGGGTCCCGCATCTCTGCAGGCATCCACTTCGCCATTAATTGTTTTAGATGGTGCCATTTATTATGGTAATGTGAATGATATCAACCCAAATGATATTGAAGCGATTGATGTGCTGAAAGATGCAAGTTCTACGGCCATCTTCGGTTCAAAAGGTTCGGCCGGCGCCATCATGATCACTACCAAGAAGGGTAGAACGGAAAAGCCCATTATTAACCTCAGCAGTAAACTTGGCGTTGCCTCATTGTTGTATGCGCCTGCAGTGGCTTCGCCGGAAGAGTATTTGCAAAGAAGAATGGATTATTGGAAAACGATTGATTTCTTTAACCCGGCTTCGTCTCAAAAAGGCAAAGGGTATTACGATCATCCTGACCGTTTGCCAGATGGTATTACCCGCGAACAATGGGCCGGATATGATGCTTCGTTTTCGGGAGATTATATAGAAACGTGGCTTACAAGGCTTCAATTGGCCAATATCGAAATAGAAAATTATAAAGCCGGTAAAATTATTGACTGGCGCGACCAGGTGCTGCAAAATGGCTTCAGGCAGGATCATAATGTTTCTTTCTCAGGCAAGTCTTCACGCACCAACTATTATGCATCATTAGGTTATATCAACAACGAAGGATTTGTGGTTGGCGATAATTTCAGGGCAGTTAGGGCAAGGGTAAATTTAGAATCCAATATCACCGACTGGCTGAAGATTGGCATCAATACACAGTTTTCTGACAGAAATGATGACGATGTTACCGCGAATGTAGGCAATGCCGACGTGATGAGCCCTTATGGCAGCATGTATAATGAAGATGGTACCATTAAGCGTTTTCCTACGGATGATGCGCGCATATTCAACCCCTTGCTGAACCATTATGTAGACAGGTATCTTTATAAAGTGCAAACACTTAACTCCACTATATTTGGAAGGGTGCAATTACCATTTGGCTTTAGTTTTCAAACCAACTTTAGCAACCGGTACGGCTGGCGTAAAGATTATTATTACCACTCTGATGAAAAGCCCGGCATTACAATCGGAGGCCAGGCCAGCAGAAATGATTACTCTGACTACGAATGGATTGTTGACAATATTCTGAACTGGAACCGGCGGTTTAACGATCATTCTTTTGATGCCACATTTGTGTACAGCGCTGAGAAATTCCAGCTTTGGAATAGCACCGGCTCCAATGAAGGGTTTATTCCTAACAGTAATCTGATTTTCCACAACCTTAATGCCGGTATCAATCCTATTACAACATCTAACGATGAGATACAAACAGGCAGTGCAATACTTGGCAGAATCAATTACGGGTTCAAAAACAGGTATCTCCTCACGGCCTCCTTAAGAAGAGATGGTTTTTCTGCATTTGGGGTGCAAAATCCTTATGGCTTATACCCTGCATTTGCTTTTGCATGGCGTGCGTCACAGGAAAGCTTTTTAAGGGATAATGATGTGATCAATGATCTGAAACTGCGCCTTTCATGGGGTGAGAGCGGAAACAGGGATATTGGCCGTTACGCCGCGCTGGCCAGGCTGAATGTAACTGATAATATTATTGGCGGACAAAATATAAAAGGCGTTTGGACGAATAACCTGGCTAACAACAATTTGAAATGGGAGCGTACCAGGGCCATGAATATTGGGCTGGATTTCGGATTGTTTAATAACAGGTTTACCGGTGTTTTAGATGCTTATTATAATAAAACCACTGATCTGATTCTTTCAAGGTCGCTGCCTACCATTACCGGTTTTAGCAGCGTAATAGCCAACCTGGGACAGGTAGACAATACTGGTTTTGAAGCCACGCTGACAAGTACCAACATTTACAAACCTGAAAAGTTGGTATGGAGAACCTCCTTCATTTTCAGCACTAATAAAAACGTTATACGTCACCTGTATGGCAACATGGTAAATGTGCTGGATGAGAACGGCAATGTAATTGGCCAGCGTGAAGATGACGACATTCAGAACGGCTGGTATATAGGCCACGGTATTTATGATGTTTTGGATTATAATATGATTGGTGTATGGCAACTGGGCGAAGAGCGCGTTGCTGCCAAATACGGCAAAAAACCCGGAGACCCGCGCCTGCTGGATGTAAACGGAGACAGCGTTCTTACACAGAATGATAAAGTGTGGCTGGGTTCGCTGGTTCCCCGCTACAGGGCCTCTTTCAGGAGCGATCTGAACCTGTTTAAAAATGTTGACTTTTCTTTTGTTATGAGGGGCGAGTTCAATTACCTTGCTATTGATAACCTGGCAAGAAACGAGGACAACAGGTTTTTTGACAGGTCTAACTCCATCATCAATCCTTACTGGATGCCTGACAATCCTTCAAATGAATACGCCAAACTGGGTTCCAACTCATCGAACCCTACGGTGAATATTTATAAAAGAAGGGACTATTTGCGCTTGCAAAATGCATCGCTTTCTTATACGGTTCCGTCTCAAAAATTGAGCAAATTCAATATTCAGAACCTGCGCCTGAGCGCCAATGTAGATAATGCTTTTGTGATTACTAAATGGACTTATTTTGATCCGGAAACAAGAGGCAGGGCGCCGCGCATTTTCACTTTTGCAATTGACGTAACGCTATAAAGAATTCTATCACTTTAAATAAATAAGATGAAATAGCCGTAAGCAAATGCACCCAACCGTTTATGAATAAAGGCTATTCCATGTGACCATTAAAAAAATAAAAAGTATACACATGAAACATATTAATACTATAAAAGCTCTCCTGTTTTGTGCCTTACTGGCCATAGGCATATCCTGCGTGAAGCTAAAACCGGAGCCGCTGTCGTTCTTTGCTCCGGAAAACACTTTTATTAATAAGGCCGGGCTTGAAGCCCTGCTGGTTACCTCGCGTAAGCAGATAAAATGGGAATGGTTTGGTGATGCATTTAATGCGGGGGTTTGTGAAACTCCACTCGTTTACGAGTACGGGTTCTCTGATATGTCTATCATGGGAAGTCCTGAAGCGAAGGAGTTGCATAACCTGGAAACGCAGCTAACACCCACGGTTAATGCTTCATTACACATGAGGTACTGGGATCTTGGCTGGAACGGTATAAAATACGCAAACTCTGTGGTGAGCCGTATTGATAACGCCACTTTCCAAAGCGATGAAGATAAAAATGCCATTTTGGGCGAAGCGTATTTCCATCGCGCGTACTGGTATTATTTGCTTACCCACCAGTGGGGCGATGTGCCTCTGATCCTTGAAGAAGTAACCGGCCCCAAGCTCGACTTTTATACTTCATCAAGAAAAACGATATTAACCCAGATGAAAGCCGATATGGAATTTGCGGTAAAATGGCTGCCCCTTTCTGTAAAACCCGGCGCTGTAAACAGGGCCGCAGGCGAGCATCTGCTTACCAAAATTTATTTATCGCTGGGCGAATTTCAAAATGCAGTAGATGCAGCCACACGCTGCATCAACAACTATGGTTTGTCATTAATGAAAAACCGCTTCGGTGTGAATGCATCCAACCCGGCTTCAGATGTCTTCAACGATCTTTTTAAAGAAGACAACATCAGCCTTGCTGAAAATAAAGAGGCCATTTTCGTGGTGCAGGAGCGTTTTGGTATACCCGGTAATGTTGCGGCTAATGGCTCTGCACGCATGAGAAATTTTGTTCCTTACTGGAGCAACGGAGCTGTAGTAAGAACACCTGATGGCAAGCAGGGCACCACTTATGATGCAGCGCCATACCCCGGTTACGAATTGCTGGATTCATTAGGCAGGGGTATTGCCAAAATAAGGCCTTCAAATTACGGGCAGTATGAGATCTGGCAAAACGCGGGAACCGATATGCGGTTCAATAAAAACAACTGGTACAGTAAGGAAAGGCTTTGGTACAACCGCCCGGAATCAAAAGGCGGCAGCGCAGAATGGTTTGGTAAGCCTGTTCAACGGCAATACATCAGCGATACCATACGCAGCTATTTCTCATTTCCAACTGTAAAAGTATTGATATACAAAGATGACATCAACAGAGGGCGCACCCCAACCGGTGGTTTTACGGATACCTATGTTTTCAGACTGGCAGAAACCTACCTGATGCGCGCAGAAGCCTATTTATGGCTGAACCAGACAGCTAATGCACTTGCAGATATTAACGAGATCAGGGCACGTGCAAAAGCGCCATTGCTCACAACCGTTACATTAAATGATATTTTAGACGAAAGAGCGCGTGAACTGTTTTTGGAAGAGCACAGAAAAGTTGAGCTTACACGCATCGCATTTATCAAAGCACAATTAGGGCAGGATGGTTACACGCTGGAAAACTTCAGCACCAAAAATTGGTATTACGACAGGGTGATGGAAAAAAATAATTTTTACAGAACACAATTATTTTACTCAACCAATGCCTATGTGATGAAGCCTTATCACGTGTTGTGGCCAGTGCCATTAACGGCCATTACTTCAAACTCACAGGGACATATTAATCAAAATAAGGGGTACCCGGGTTCTGAAACCAATATCCCGGTAGAATAAAATCGTAAATTATATCTGCTGTAAAAATCTGTAACAATGAGCTTATGTAGTGCAAAACAATTCAGCATCTTTTTGATAGTGTTGTTTGTAGTCAACAATACCTGTGCCCAGGTAAGCCTAGCCGAAGGCAATATAAAGAAGGCTTTCCCACTCTCAGCCGCCACACAAACGCATATTGTTTATGACGATCATGATGAGCTGGCCGTAAAACGCGCCGTGGCGCTTTTTGCAGAAGATGTGGAACGTGTAACCGGGAAAAGCTTGTTGCTGAACAGTAATG
>JAFAFV010000206.1 GCA_023423285.1 Bacteroidota bacterium | reverse complement strand
GGCGCATACCTTAGCAGCCTCTGCCGCACGCGCATTGGCAATTTTTTATTACAGGATGCTGTTTCTATTGCTGACTTTGACAAGGGGATAAAAGAAAGAAAACAAAACACCTCGGGAAAATAGTAATTACTTTTGCAGTTATTATTCAAACGATCTTATCAATTAAAGCATGAAAAAAAATTTATTACTCGCCGCTCTGTTTTGCAGCAGCATATTATTTGCACAACAACAACCATTTCCTTTCTGGAACGATATTCAAAAATTCAAGAAGGCTGACAGTACAAGTTTTCCGGCGGCAAACCAGATCTTATTTATTGGTAGTTCATCATTTACTATGTGGAAGGATGTAGGGGATTATTTTCCCAAACACAAAATTTTGAACCGTGGTTTTGGCGGTTCCAAGCTTGTTGACCTTATTCGTTATCGCTATGAAGTGATTTATCCTTATCAGCCCAGACAAATTGTTATTTACTGTGGAGAAAATGATTTTGTAAGCACCGATACCATAACGGCCGATATTGCTGTTGAAAGATTTAAAACCTTGTACCAACTGATACGTGCAAAATATCCTTCCACGCATTTGGCATATGTAAGCATGAAGCCAAGCCCTTCGCGCCAAAGATTTTTACAGCAATACAAAGAGGCAAATGATAAGATTGCCCTTTTCTTAAAAACGCAGAAGAATACCGCTTTTATTGATGTATATAGCAAAATGCTTAAACCCGATGGAAGCCCAATGGAAGATATTTTTTTAAAAGACAATTTGCACATGAACGCAAAGGGTTATAAAATATGGCAGCAGGCAATACAACCTTATTTGAAAAAATGATGAAGAAGAGCATTTATTTGTTTTTGTTATTCGCGGTAACCTTTATGCAGCAGGCATTAGCGCAGGATCTATCGCTGTTTCAAAAATTCAAATTCATACAAAATGGCGACACGCTGCCTTACCGGCTGCTGCTGCCAGAAAATTATGACGCATCAAAAAAATACCCGCTCCTACTTTTTTTACATGGCCGTGGCGAAAGCGGCACTGATAATGAAAAGCAACTTACGCATGGTGCCGCTTTATTCTTAAAAAATGAGAACCGCAAACAATATCCGGCCATCGTGCTTTTTCCGCAAAACCCTGTAAACAGCTATTGGAGCAATGTACAAATGGTAATGGATAATAAGGGCAGCCGTACCTTTCATTTTATCAATAGCGGCGAGCCTTCCACTTCCATGCGGCTGGTAATGTCACTGCTCCGCCATATATTTTCAAACTATAACATCAGTAACCAACAGGTATATGTGATGGGCTTGAGCATGGGCGGCATGGGTACCTTTGAAATTGTAAACCGCATGCCTAACACATTTGCAGCAGCAGTGCCTATTTGCGGTGGTGCCAGCGCCGCCAATGCCCGTAATTTGGTTAGAACGAACTGGTGGGTTTTTCATGGCGCGAAAGATGATGTGGTACCGCCGGTACATTCTGAAAATATGGTCAAAGCCATGCGCAGAAATAACGTGCCGGTAAAATTTACTCTCTATCCCAATGCTAATCACAACAGTTGGGATCCTGCATTTAATGAGCCAGATTTGTTAAAATGGCTTTTCTCAAAAAGATTGCGGCAACTAACGCCAAGAGAAGCCAACAATTGACCTTTGCAATTGTTATTTATCAGTAAATTGTTTGTATGAATCTTGATCAGTATTGCTAAAAACAATTAATTTAGCAATGAGATCATTCAATAAATTTATTAATTACACCTGATATTTAAAGGTTCATGAATAGTGTACTCAGACTTGCAGGATTTGTAGCAATTGGTGTAGCAGCAGCAACCGCTACAGGAGTAATATGCCAGCTTGCTAAACGAAACCGGTTGATGAAAAGGCTTTTGGAAGTTTCTAACCAGGGTTATGAAACGGCACCCGATATAATCTTTCCCGGCAAACAACATTCCGCGCAAAATAAAAACTTAAAATACGGCCCTTACATACCCAAGTATTTTTAGTTGCTTTAATTTTAATAATTGTAGCCGCTATTTGCGTTAAGCCTTATTTTTGGCCGATGCGTAAATTTTTTCAATACCTGCTTCGCAGGCCGGTTCTGTGGCTTTCGTATAAGTTTGATTCAAAGCCAGATAAAGAAAGAATTTATAATGCCCTCAGCGAACTTTTTAATAAAATATTATTTGAGCCCAACAAAAAAGGTCCTGTAATTACCGCCGAAGATCACGGCGGCAAGTTCATTATTTTTTCTGATCAGCACAAGGGCCGACGCAATGGGGCAGATGATTTTGCCGCATCTGAACAGAATTATATTGCTGCCCTTCGTTATTATTATGAAAACGATTTTTGTTTCATCAACCTGGGCGATTGTGAAGAACTATGGGAAAATACGCTGGCGCAGGTAAAGAAACATAACATTAATGCATTTGCCGCCGAAAAGGTTTTCCTTTTAAAAAATGCTTATTACAAAATATTTGGCAATCATGATCTCTACTGGTCTAACGACCCGCTTGCTGGTATTGAGCTGGAAACTCTTTACGGGGTTAAACTAAAAACATACGAAGGCGCTGTGATTATTTTAAATACCGGCCATAAAAATCTGCGAATCTTTTGCACGCATGGCCACCAGGGAGATGCGCGAAGCGATGGCAACTGGTTTACCAAATTTTTTATTGCACGCTTATGGGCACCACTGCAGGCATACCTGCGCATCAATACCAATGAACCATCCAATAACGAATACAAAAAAACCGTGCACAACGAGATAATGTACCAGTGGGCGGCCACGCAAAAAGATACCATTTTAATTACGGGCCACACGCACCAGCCGGTTTTTGAATCGCTTACACATATTGAAAGGCTGAACCGCCAATGGTTTTGGGCCACGCAACATAATGACCTGGATACGGTGAACAAAATATATGAACAGGTAAAACCTTACCGGGAGCGCTTCGACACCATCGTGCTGGATTACCCAGCCTATTCCCCTAATTATTTTAATACAGGTTGTTGCTGTTTTTCTGATGGTGATATTACCGGGATTGAAATTGAAAACAATTGCATCAGACTTATTAAGTGGAAACGAAAAGGTGAAACCGCTGAAAGAATGTTGCTTGAAGAAAAAAACCTGGCAGAACTACAAACGTAATAGTTACGTAACTTTAGCCTGAAAACACCCGCATGAGCACTTTTGTTTCTGCCATAAAAGAATCATTGCTACAACTTTTTTACCCGCATGTTTGCGCTGGCTGCGGCAGCGATGCGTTAACACCGGAGAGCCAGCTATGCATAAAATGCATACATGGCCTGCCGCTCACAGGTTTTGAAAAACATGCTTCCAATATTATTGATAAATCTCTCACAGGCAGAATACGTTTTATCAATGCAACATCTCAGCTTTACTTTAATAAAGAAAGCCCTGTGCAAAGGCTGATGCATGAATTTAAATACAGGGGCAACAAAAGCCTGGGCCGGCAACTGGGCGTTATGATGGGCGTGCAATTGCAGGAAAGCGGCCGGTTTGGAAACGTGGAAGCACTGATACCATTGCCTTTGTACGAAACAAAACAAAAACAAAGAGGTTACAACCAGTCTACCGTTTTATGCGAAGGCATTCAGGAAGTATTGAAACTGCCCGTTATCGAAAATGCGATAGAACGGCCATTATTTACCGAAACCCAAACCAAAAAGAACCGGGTAGACCGCTGGAAAAATATGGAAGGAAAATTCAAAGTTACCAACCCTGCACTTATTCAAAACAGGCATGTACTGTTGGTAGATGATGTGATCACCACCGGCGCCACCATCGAATCGTGCGCTACTGAACTGGTGAATGCTGGTGCACTTGTGAGTATTGCCACGCTTTGTTATGCAAGTAAATTTTAAATGTCTGCACGCTGCCCCATCATTACGTTTAACATTTTTATGTTCTTCTGCTCTTTAAAATTCAATACTTTTGAAACAAATACCGCAACATACATAAATATTAAAAGATAAAATGATACACATGAAAACTTTACTACTCTCATTATTTTTATCTGCCACATTAATTGGCGGCAGCCCAATTTATAATTATAAAGTTGATGGCCTTTCTGGCAATAAGATCAATTTCAGTGATTTTAAAGGAAAAAAAATTTTGATTGTGAACACCGCCAGCAAGTGTGGCCTTACGCCACAGTACGAAGGCCTTGAGCAACTGTATCAGAAATATAAAAGCAAACTGGTGATAGTGGGATTTCCTGCCGGAAATTTTATGGGTCAGGAACTGGATAAGAATGAAGATATCGCGGAATTTTGTAAAAAGAATTATGGCGTTACCTTTCCCATGGCAGCTAAGGTCTCCGTAAAAGGCAAAGACATTGCTCCTATTTATAACTATCTTTCATCAGAAGCAAAAAAGAAGGGGCTCGACAATCCGGTTACCTGGAACTTTGGAAAATTCCTGATAAATGAAAAGGGAGAATTGATTGCTACCTTCTCTCCAAAAACCAAACCCATGAGCGATGATATTTTAAAATACCTGAACTAATGCATTCCAGTAAAAGTTCTTAAAGCGGCTTTCACTGCCGCTTTTTTTTAAATTTACATTCGTTTCAAATTATGGCTATGAGATTATTGTTTTCTTTTCTTGTGATCGTTTTTATTTCTTGTAACACACACAAGCCTGCTGACCTTTTGGTGTATAATGCCACTATTTACACCGTAGATTCTGCTTTTAGCAAAACGGATGCTATGGTAATTGATGATGGTAAAATAGTAGAAACCGGATCGAAGGCAGAACTTGAAAAAAAATATGTGGTAGCAGAAAAACTGGATGCAGGTGGCAAATTTATTTACCCGGGTTTAATTGACGCGCACGCGCATTTTGTGGGATACGGTCTTAGCCTGCAGCAGTTAGACCTTACAGGCGCAGGAAGTTGGGACTCCGTTTTAACCAAGCTGACCCATCACACTGCATCAACCGACAGTACAACCTGGATTGTTGGCCGTGGATGGGATCAAAACGACTGGCCTCAGAAACAATTTCCAAATAATGAAAAACTAAATGAACTGTTTCCGAACCGCCCCGTTTATTTAACAAGGATAGACGGGCATGCCGCCATTGCCAATAATAAAGCCCTGGAGCTGGCAGGCATTCATCCGGGCGATACAATAAATGGAGGCGAATATGAAATAAAAAATGGAAAACTGACAGGCATCTTAATTGATAATGCCATGGAAGCCGTTAGCCGTGTCATACCTGATCTGGACAAAACGCAACTGGCTGCGGCACTATCTGCAGCGCAGCAAAACTGTTTTGCAGTAGGCCTCACCACCATTGTAGATGCGGGCCTTGACTATGAAACAGTTGAACTGATTGACACACTTCAAAAAGATGGCACGCTGAAGATGCGCCTTTACGTAATGCTGAGTGATCATAAAAAAAATTACGAGTGGCTGAAAGCAAGAGGAGCTATTAAAACAGATACTTTAACCGTACGCAGTTTTAAAATTTTTGGTGATGGAGCACTGGGCTCGCGGGGCGCTTGCCTACTGCACGATTATAGCGACAGGCGCGGCTGGAAAGGTTTTTTATTGAGCAGCCTTGCGCATTTTGATTCGGTGGCCAACGTAATTGCTGCCAATGGGTGGCAAATGTGTACACATGCAATTGGCGACAGCAGCAACAGAGCTTTGCTGAATATTTATGCAAAATACCTGAAAGGAAAGAACGACCTGCGCTGGCGTATTGAACATGCACAGGTGATTAATGAAAAAGATTTTGACTTTTTTGGCAAATACAATATTGTGCCTTCGGTGCAACCCACACATGCTACGTCTGATATGTATTGGGCAGCAGACCGGTTAGGCCCACACCGTGTAAAAGGCGCATACGCCTACAGGCAACTGTTTGAGCAAAATGGATGGATGCCACTGGGCACCGATTTCCCCGTAGAAGATATTTCTCCCTTTAAAACTTTTTATGCAGCAGTAGCAAGAAAAGATGCGAAGGGTTTTCCGGAAAATGGCTACCAAACAGAAAACGCTTTAACACGTGAACAAACGTTGTACGGTATGACGCTTTGGGCTGCCAGGTCCAACTTTGAAGAGCACGAAAAAGGAAGCCTGGAAAAAGGAAAATTTGCTGATTTTATTATTTTAGATAAAGACATCATGACGATTCCCGAAAATGAAATACTCAGTATAAAAGTATTAAAAACCTTTTTGGGCGGGCAATTGGTGTATGAGTTAAAATAAAGTTTAATTAACACCAATCCACCATTGGTTGAAAACCTGCGTGCTGTCTTTCAATCTCACTTCCTCACCAATCATCGAGGTAATTAATTTAATGTCACTTTGCTGAAATGCTTTACAAGCATTGATCAAAGGCTCATCCCAGGGATGCATGGCCAATGCAAACTTTGCAGAATGTACAGGCAACACATTTTTAGCGCGTAAATCATTAGCAGCTTTTAGCATCTCACCCGGCATCAGGTGAATGTATCTCCAGTTTTTATTGTACTGCCCATTATCCAAAATAGCCAGGTCAATCGGCCCGTGTTGTAAGCCCACATCAGCAAAATGTGTATCGTAGCCACTATCACCTCCAATATAAATTTTCATAGTTGGCGTTTGCAGCACCCAGGATGTCCACAGCGTTTTATTTCGCACGAGTGTTCTGCCGGAAAAATGCCTCGTGGGCGCACAATGTGCTACAAAACCATCATCCAGCACAATGGTTTCATTCCAATCTTTTTCTATAATAATGCCCGTGTCAAAACCCCAGTGCTCCAAATGCGATCCCGTACCAAGCCCGGTAATAATCATTTTTATTTTCGGCTGTAATTGTTTCAACGTTTTATAATCCAGATGATCCCAGTGATCGTGTGTGATAAACAGGTAATCAATCTCAGGAAGATCCTGCGCAGTATAAGGATTGGTGCCCTTAAACGCTTTTGTGGTAAAACTTACAGGTGATGCGTTGTTGCTGAACACCGGATCTACCAAAATTTTCTTTCCATCAATTTGAATAAAATAAGAAGAATGGCCAAACCATACCAGCGCATTTTTGTCTGGTTCCAAATTTATAAGAGGTGTTTTTTGAGAAGGGATCCGGTCTGAAGGGATATTCCTGGGTTTTTCAGAAAAGAAAAACTGCTGCATCGCATCAAAAAAATTCACATCCTCGGCAAAGTTGGGCGTATGGCTGATGTTGTGAAACTGCCCGTTGCGATAATGGGGTGATTTTTTGATGGCTTCGAGGCGTTTTCCCGAAGGATTTTTACCAAACTTTTCCAGCTTCATATAAAGCACTCCCACTAAAAAAAGCGAACCAATGACTATTAATATCCAGAGCATTATTTTCTTTACCAGTTTCATATTTAGAGCGGGCAAATATAATAGCAGAAAACAAGCGATAGATGCTACGCCTGCCCGGTAACATGTTTTTCTTTTTTGCCAAACTGCATTTTGTACAGGCTGGCATAATAAGCGCCTTTGGCCAGTAACTCTTCGTGTGTGCCTTGTTCCATCAGCACACCTTTATCCAGCACCAAAATTTTATCGGCACGGCGGATGGTACTGAGGCGGTGGGCAATAACGATGGCAGTACGGCCTTTTACCAGGGTATCAATGGCTTTTTGGATCAATTGTTCGCTTTCAGTATCTATTGAGGATGTGGCTTCATCCAACACCAATATAGATGGGTTGTACAACAGCGCACGTATAAAAGAAAGCAGTTGCCGCTGGCCCAGTGACAACGTGGCGCCACGTTCCATCACGTTATAATCATAACCGCCGGGCAGCCTCATGATGAAATCGTGCATGTCAATCATTTGAGCAGCTGCTACTACCTGTTCCCGCGTAATAGCCGGGTTGCGCAAGGTGATGTTTTCATATACTGATCCTGAAAATAAAAATACATCCTGCAATACCACGCCAATGTTTTCTCGCAGGTATTCGGGAGAAAGTTTTGTTATATCATCTCCATCAATGCTGATCTTTCCTTTTTGAATTTGATACAACCGGTTCAACAGGCTGATGATGGTGGTTTTGCCGCTGCCCGTGTGGCCTACAATGGCAACCGTTTCGCCCTGCCTGATGTTGAAATTGACATCCTTCAGCACCCATTGCTCCTGGTTGTAGGCAAACCACACGCGTTCAAAATCAATTTCTCCACGCATTCTGCCATGCGGTTGTATATAACCTTCAGCAGGTGGTACTTCTTCATCAGTATTATCTAAAATAGTAAAAATTCTTTCGCTTGCAATCACACCCATTTGCACGGTATTGAACTTATCAGCGATCATGCGCAGGGGACGGAATAACAGGTTCAGGCAAAGAATAAAAGATACGATCACACCTTCCTGCCCCTGTTGCAGATTCAGTGCTTCTCCGGCGCTGTACCATACCACCAGGCCTATAGAAATTGCCAGTATGATCTCAATAACCGGGAAGAAAATGGAATAAGCAAAAATAGCTTTAATATTAGCATTGCGGTGCTGCTTATTAATGGCCTTAAACTTGTTGAACTCCTGCTGCTGCGCATCAAATACCTGCACCACGGGTATACCGCTTAAGTGTTCCTGCACAAAAGCATTTAAAGCAGCAACCGCATTGCGCACCTTAAAAAAAGATTTGTTGATGCTTTCTTTAAAATAGTATGTAGCCAATATCATCACCGGAAAGGGAATGAGAGAGATCAGCGTCAATTGCCAGTTGATGTAAAACATATAAAACAGGATGCAGACAATGGATAAAATATCTGCAATGATAGGGATAAGCCCATCAGAGAAAATTTCATTTACTGATTCAATGTCGTTGATGGTACGGGTGGTTAGGGTACCAATAGGCGTTTTGTCGAACTGCTTTAAATTAAGGCCGAGAATTTTTTTATAAACCGTTACGCGGATGTCTTTTACCACGGCCTGCCCCAGCCATGCTGTTGTAAATGAAAACCAGAAGCGCATCAGCGTTTCCACCAGGATGATGCCTATTTGGATGATTGTTATGTACACCACCATTTTAGGCAGCGAGTTAGTAATGTATTCATCTACCGTTAGCTGGATGAGCATAGGCCTTATCGGCGTGATAACCGCCAGCAATACCGCAAGAATGATAGATATATAAACCCTGTTTTTGTAGGGAACTGCGTATTGAAATATACGCCGCAGGCTTGATGTGTTAAAAAAAGATTTTTTAGGTTCTGCCATGAGGCTGCAAGATAAATAAAACCAGTTTGTTTGCAGCTATCATGTAGCCGCCGCGCGGGGGCTAAATATCCTCTTCGCCAATTTCTCTTTTATAAGCTTTGATAAACAATGCCCCAAGGTTCTTATATGGCGGCACGTAATCTTCAAGCCCTGAAATGTTGGCTGCCGCCCTGAATTCTTTCCAAAAAGGAATCCAGTCAATATCCTGCTTCATGCGCAATTTTTCAGTAAGCAGTTCAATAAAGGGCCGGTTGATGTCGCGCTTGCCTATTTGTTTGCTTGAAATAATATGTGCGTCGTTGGATTTCTTTAAAATAGAATCAATTAAAATATAACCGCCGCAGGTACCCATGAAAACGATTTTTGAGGCCGGCGACATGTAGTTGATGCTTGTGGGAGCGTGGTAGCTGTGCCCCCTGTGAAATGTAACTGTAGGCACCAGGTTCTTTTCCTGCATATAGGTTTCAAGAGCTGTTTGCGCTACATAATCCTCGTCTTTTTCGTTGGGCAATGGCCTGTTGGCATAAATGTAAACAGGCACACCTTTGGTGGTTTTTGCCACTACCCAGTATTTGTTGCTCTGGTCAATCGTCCAATTGCCGCCGCTAAACATTCTTAAAAAAATATCAAAGTCTGTTCTTCCGTCATCATCGCCATAAAAAAACATTTGTGAAATGATCTCGCCCTTATCGTTGGTAAGTGTGTTGTGCGCTACGGAATATACAGGTGGAATGCCCAGTTCTTTAGTAAGATCAATTTTATTAGACTGATCGGCTGAAAGGAAAAGTTTATACAGAATATTATAAATAGCAATTCCCTTGGAATTTTGAGTGCGCCGGTTGCGGT
The DNA here is from genome assembly GCA_023423285.1 of Bacteroidota bacterium. Classification (GTDB taxonomy): domain Bacteria; phylum Bacteroidota; class Bacteroidia; order Chitinophagales; family Chitinophagaceae; genus Niabella. The sequence continues at coordinate 3,522 of JAFAFV010000206.1, read as the reverse complement.
CATAATTTCTTTTTACGTTCGCAAGCATTTGCTGGGCCAGTTCGGGTATGGTTTCAAAAATGCTGGAATAAGAGTCAGCCACATCCACACCATCTTCAAGACGCTTTGTATTTTCAAGGCCATTCACAAAGGTACTCATCAGGTTTGCAGCGTCTTCTCTATTGCCAAAGGTTTGAAAAAAGTTTTTAAGCGTATTGTAACCCGCCGCCTGGCTGATGAATTTTCTGTAATGATCAAAATGTACTTTCATCAGTAACGAGTCACCGCGGTTGCCAGCTTTTCGCATCATTTGAACATACACGCCGTGCGTGGGGTGGGTGTAACTACTGGTATAAATTAACCCGTCTGACAGCACGGCAAGGAAATACAGTTCTTCAGCGCTCAGCGGTTCCAGTATGGCAAAGCGTACTGCAGGACTTTTTTCTTCGTGCAAACCGTTAATGACGGCCACAAAATCATCCTGTGCTTTTTTTCTAAGGCGTGCTGTCAATTCTCTAAAGCCAATGGCTGTGTCGCCGTTAGCAGCGCGCCGCGCGTAGTCAAGTTGGGTTTGCACAAGGTAGCGGTAGTATTGCAGTTTATTATCGGCCGCTTTATCAAGTTGCTCAATGGTGATCTTTCCTTTTACAAGGTTATCCAAAAACGGGAAATACACCTGTCCGCTTTTTTGCTCCGATAGCCTTACTACGGTTCTAACAAATTCATCATCTTTTATACTTCTGATTTTGTAACCAAGGCGGTCGTTGGCCTGTGCAAACGAATACAACTGGCCGGGAAACTGCCTGCCAATGGCTTTGATCAGGCTGTCTGCAAACGGTGAATTGGTGTATCTGGGCGTAGCCATCAACTGAAATGTTTTGTGCGGGTAAGCCTCAGAATATTTTACCAAAAGATGATCAATAAGTCGCTGGTAACTGCTGTTCTCTTCAAAAATTCTCGGCATGGTAGCGGTGTAGGCTATATCGTAGGGAAAATATTTGATGTAAGGCAACAACGATTCGCTTTTTGTATTGGCGTCAATCAGTTTTTTATATAAAGAAATGATTTGCGCAAAATGCGTGGGCGCCACTTCCTGCTTGCGCCACCCCAGGCGCATGTACTCCAGTATATCAGCCAGGCCTATCAGGTAGCCTACTTTCAACCGGGGCTCAATCATGTCGTTGATCTCTATTTCATATTGAAGCTGATCCACACCGCGTGTAATCGCCTCCGTGGCAATAAAAGTGGCTTCGGGTTTGTTTTCAATCACAAATGCGGTATCAGAGCGCTGATCGCTAATGAGTAGGTTACGCTGCTGCTTATTCACATTATCATGAACCAACTGCCTGGTAATAGGCACGGTATATTCAGGAATTTTCCGGTTCCCGGTTTGGGCCAAAAGCGCGGGTGCGCCAGCCAGTAGTATTGCCGATAAAAATAAAGCCTTTCTGGTCATAATTATAAATCATCTGGTGCTGCAAATCTACTTGTTTTGAAATTAGAGGAGCGACACCGGGGTAAAGGTTTAACCCAATTTTTGTAAATCGGTTCAAAAAATTCTTTTTTATTTGACGGTAACGGTAGAGCAGGCGTTGCCTGGAAGGTGGGAGTGGGAAGAGGTAATTTGCAAATTTGAGAATGTGGCAATTTGAGAATATGAGAAATGCAATTTATAATTTATAATTCCTAATTATTTACCTTACCACCTCATAAGGGCGCTGCCCCATGTAAAGCCGCTACCAAAGGCTGTTAGGCAAACCAGGTCACCTTTCTTCACCCTGCCGGCTTCCCAGGCTTCGCATAAAGCAATGGGCACTGATGCGGCTGTGGTATTGCCATATTTTTGAATATTGTTGAATATAACGCCATCTTTAACCCCAAGCTTTTGTTGCATATATTGCGAAATGCGCAGGTTGGCCTGGTGCGGCACCAGCAATTGAATGTCGTTTGTTGTAAGGTCATTGGCTTGAAGCGCCTCCATAATGGCTTCGGGCATTTTTATCACAGCTTTTTTAAATACGGCCTGCCCATCCATATATGGATAAAAATCTTCTTTATCCACCAGTTCCTGGTTAATGAAAACGCTGCCATAAGAATCTTCAGGAACAGAAGGTGCCCAATCTGGCTGGTGCACCCCGCAATGGAAACCCGGGTTGGGCATAGAAAGTATCTCGGCATTATTGCCATCGCTGTGCAGATGTGTGCTCAGAATACCCCGCCCTTCTTCCTGCGAGGGTTGCAGCACAACAGCCGCTGCGCCATCACCAAAAATAACCGATACATTGCGCCCCCGCGTACTGAAGTCTAAAGCATACGAATGCGTTTCTGACCCGATGAGCAGAATATTTTTATACATGCCTGTTTTAATAAACTGATCGGCAATGCTGATGCCATATATAAAACCGCTGCACTGGTTGCGAATATCCAGCGCGCCCACTTCTTTCAGCCCTAATATACGCTGCACCAACACGCCGCAGCCCGGGAAAAAATAATCTGGACTAAGCGTGGCAAAAATCACAAAATCAACTTCATCTGCTGTAATACCCGCGCGATCTATAGCAACTTTAGCAGCTTCTGCGCCCATAGTGGCGGTGGTTTCTTCAAACCGTTTTGCATAGCGCCGTTCCTTTATACCGGTACGCTCCTGTATCCACTGATCACTGGTATCCATTAAATGCGTAAGTTCCTCATTGGTCACAACTCTTTCGGGTAAATACTTGCCAATGCCGGCAATAATTGTTTTATTCATATCAAACAGGTGTTAATTATTGGCAATATAAGAAAAATGTGTTTTTAAATGCCTCTTAAGACTGTTTACATAGGCGTATTTCCGCCAGCGCGTTTTGCATGGGAAATAGCCAAACATTATCTTTGCGCCATTCCCATATGCAGATGCTATTTGCACAGGTGCTGAACGTAGTGCGACGCAACCAGGATGCCATATGCACTGCTGCCGGATTCATAAAAAATCTTTTCAATGTTCAACAACAGGATAAAAATTAAAGAACTGCTGGCACAGGAGCCGCAGGAGCAGGAGGTAACGGTAATGGGCTGGGTACGCACGTTTCGCAACAACCAGTTTATAGCGCTTAACGATGGCAGCACAAATACCAACCTACAGGTGGTAGTTGAATTGGGAAAATTTGACGACGACCTGCTTAAAAGGCTAACCATTTCAGCTTCTATCAAAGCAACCGGCCGGGTGGTGCCCTCGCTGGGTAAGGGCCAGAAAATGGAACTAAAAGCCGAAACTCTTGAAATACTGGGCGATAGCGACGCTGAAGCTTATCCTCTGCAGCCTAAAAAACACTCGCTGGAATTTTTGCGTGAGAAAGCACACCTGCGTTTTCGCACCAATACATTTGCCTCGGTGTTTCGTGTGCGGCACGCGCTATCTTTTGCCATTCACAAGTTCTTTAATGAAAAGGGATTTCTTTATCTGCATACGCCCATCATTACGGCGAGTGATGCCGAGGGTGCGGGTGAAATGTTTCATGTAACCACGCTGCCGCTTGACAATCCGCCACGTAACGAGGACGGCAC
>JAFAFV010000151.1 GCA_023423285.1 Bacteroidota bacterium | reverse complement strand
AACTTCCACAGCCTTATATGGTGCAAGGGCTGCCAATGGTGTTGTAATGATCACTACAAAAAGAGGGAAGTCGGCACGGCCAAAAGTAAACATAGACCTTTTAACCGGCAAGTCGCAACGCGCCATTCCTGAATATGAAACAGTAAACGCTTACCAGTATTATCCGCTATACTGGCAGGCATACAGAAATGGGCTTGTTTATGGCGCTACTCCGGTAGACCCTGTTGTTGCAGGCAGAAGGGCTGCTTTAGAAATAGGCCCACAATTAATTTATAATCCCTTTAATATAAGCCGCGAAACGCTTGTAGATTCAACAGGCAAATTCAATCCCAATGCAAAATTACTGTATGATGATTTTGACTGGTTTTCACCAATGATTAACAATGGACCCCGAAACGAAGCAAACTTTTCTATTTCTTCTAAAAATAATCAAACCGATTATTTTGTTGGATTGAATTATATAAAAGATGAAGGATTTATCATTAAATCTGATTTCGAACGTGTTTCTGCAAGGGTTAATATTAATACAAATGTTACCCAATGGTTTAGGACTGGCATCAATATGAATGGAGCAATGGTCAAAAGTAATTTAGGTGCCGGAACCGGGGATAATACTTTTATTAACCCATTTGTGTTTGCAAGAGGTATTGGCCCAATTTATCCTGTGCATGCATACGATAATATGGGTCAGCCTGTATTGGATCAGAATGGCGACCATTTTTACGACTATGGAATGCACCCAGGTTCGGTAAACAGGCCATCTGGAGCATCACCCGGCAGGCATATTGTGTATGAAACCATGCTGAACACCAACTTTGACAGAAGACAGGTCATGAGTGGCCGTGCCTATGGAGAAATAAATTTTTTAAAAAATTTCAAATTCACAAATAATGTGGGTCTTGATTTGAGCAACATTAAAAACACCTATAACCAAAATAAAACAGTTGGGGATGGCGTTACTTTAGGAGGCTATACTTACAGGGATAATTTTGAATATAAAACAGTAACGGTAAATCAGTTATTAAATTATAATAATCAATTAGGAGAACACAGCATCGATTTCTTGTTGGGCCATGAAAACTCGTGGTATGATATTACATCCATTACGGCAGCCAAAGTAGGGATGAACTTAGATGGTAATATTGAGTTTCCAAACTTTGTTACTCTGCGCAGTATTGGAGGTGGTTTAACGCAACTTAGAAGAGAAGGTTATTTTGCAAGGGCTAATTATGACCTGGCAGGGAAATACTTTTTTGACGCTGCATTTCGCAGAGATGCATCTTCAAGATTTTCCCCCAAAAGCCGCTGGGGCAACTTCTATTCAATAGGCGCAGGCTGGAATTTAATCAAAGAAAATTTTATTGCCAATACAGAAATATTTAGCGATTTAAGATTCAGGGCCGCATACGGCACTGTTGGTAATGATGCTCTTGAAAGCTATTATGCATACCAGCAACTGTATACGCTTGGTTTTAATAATGGGCCGGAAGCCGGAGCATTAGCATCTTCTTTGCTAAACGATGATCTGACTTGGGAAGTGGGTAAAAACTTTACTGTAGGCCTTGATTTTGGTGTGCTTAAAAACAGGCTAAGTGGTACCATTGAATACTTTAAGCGCGGCTCGTCGGCATTGTTATTTGATGTTCCTTTGGGGTATTCTTCAATCGTAACCAATGTAACCAGAAATATTGGCGCAATGGAAAATACCGGCATTGAGATCCAGTTGTCAGGAGATATTATAAGAACTGAAAATGCGCGTTGGAATATGTTGGTAAACTTTACGTCTTTAAAGAATAAGATGAAAACCCTGCCTAACAATAACGAGCCTATCACATCAGGAACAAAGAGGTATGAGGTTGGTTCAGATATATATCAATTTTATCTCCGCCAATGGTATGGAGTGGATCCTTCGGACGGTTCTGCATTATATTACAAAAATGACACGTACAATGATATGGCAGGTATACGGGTTATTGGGAAAGACTCGCTGGTTACCAGCCCCACAAACGCCGTTTTTGCAAAATCAGGCTCAGCTATTCCCAAATTCTTTGGTTCTGTGACAAATTCCTTTTCCTACAAAAATTTTGGACTTTCATTCTTACTTAATTATCAGGTTGGAGGTAAGTTTTATGATGGAAACTATGCGGGTTTAATGGCATTGGCTTCCTATGGAAAATCTTTACATGTTGACTTGCTTGATGCCTGGAAAGCTCCCGGGGATATAACTGATGTTCCAAGATTAGATATCAACAGAAGTTCAGATTTTAATGCTGCTTCAAACAGATGGCTAATTGACGCCTCTTATTTAAGTTTAAGAAACGCCACTTTATATTATAATTTACCAGCTTCATTGCTCACTCGTATGAAGTTTGATATGATTAGAGTGTTTTTATCAGGAGAAAATATATTTTTATTATCAAAGAGAAAAGGCCTAAATCCTATGGAGACTTTCAACGGCACCAATAGCCCGGTATATACTCCAAACAGAGTTTTGAGCCTTGGAATAAATCTAACCTTTTAAATATAATTTTTATGAAAAGAAATATTATTAAATACTTACCATTATTGCTTATTTTGATTGCTGGTAGTACCTCATGTAAAAAAAGCTTTTTAGATGTTAACCCTACAAGCAGCGCCGATGATGCCGCAATTTTTACTACCACAAATAATGCAAAAAATGTAATTAATGGAGCCTACAGATATCTTTTTAACAGGTTCAATACTCAAAACATGCCGGGGCATGGAGGTGTAATGCTCAATAATGATTTTATGGGAGAGGATTTGCACCAGGCGAACGCATCATGGTATACTTCAGGCGCTAATGGTACGGGAAATTGGAATACGCATAAACTCGATAATTCTGCGTGGGTAGAGTATCCGTTTCGATTATACTACAGAGTAATCGGAAATATGAATAGCATTATTGCAAATGTTGATAATGCAGCAGGGCCCGATGCAGATAAAGCTCTGCTAAAAGGTGAGGCATACGGTATGAGGGCTTGGTCATATTTTAATCTGGTACAGTATTATGCAAAAAGGTATGATGCGAGTGCCAAGCCTAACTCTTCACCCGGTGTTTCTATGCCACTTTTACCAACAGATGTTTCACTACCGCGATCAACAGTTGAAGAAGTGTATGCACAAATTAATGCTGATATAGACGCGTCAATTGCAGAATTTAACAAAGCCGGTACTATTAACCAGAACAAATCCCATTTCAGCCTTATAGCTGCCAAAGTTTTAAAAGCAAGGTTAGCGTTAACTATGCAGGACTACCCTACAACAATTCAATTTGCAAACGAAGTCCTCACTTCTGGTAAGTTTTCTCTGATGTCTATTGATCAATACAAAGCAGGATTTAATGACGCTCCATCCAATCCTGAATGGATATGGGCAGCTTTAATCATTTCTGACCAGGGAGATACTTTTGGATCTTATTTTGGCCAAATTTCCTGGAATGGAAATACCAGTTATATTAGAGGAATACCAAAGCGTATCAACAAAGAACTATATGACAGAATTCCCAGCACAGATGTGCGCAAAACATTATGGGAGCCTAGCCCAAATGCAACCAACTTCCCTTTACCATTATCAACCTTTGCAAGATCGCCGTACATGAGCCGTAAATTTAAAACCCGTGCAAATGATAATACACTGGGCGACGTACCTTATATGCGTTTGGCAGAAGTATACTTAATGCTCGCAGAAGCGCATGCACGTACTGCAGGCGGAACCGCTAATGCACAACAGGCTTTATTCGATTTTGTAAGCAAGAGAGATCCTGCGTATGTAAAATCTACAAATACAGGTGAAGCTTTAATTAACGAGATTATGGATAACAGGCGGACCGAACTTTGGGGAGAAGGATTTCGCTTTTTTGATTTGAAACGCCTCAATCAGCCATTAGATCGTACAGTTGTGTCCAATTTTGTGCCGGCTTCTGTAAATGGCACCATGCAAATTCCGGCAGGAGATGTAAAATGGCAATGGGCAATTCCTATTTTCGAAATCCAGGCAAACCCAAATACTGTACAAAATCCCTAATAGGATATGATAGACAGAAAGGCACCAAGCCGCTTAATATGGCTTTTACATAAGTTTGATGTCTTTACAAGCAAATTATTCATTGTTAAGCTTTTAAAATGTTTAGTATGATCAATTAAATGTTATGTAATGCTGATTGCATCGTTGTTTATTTTTGGATGTAAAAAATTTGATACCTCTAATTTAACTCTGAGAGTTCTTTAAAAACATTAAAATTAAAGGTATTAGAATTGGGTTTTGACACTACAGGAATTTACATATTTCAAAATAGAGTAATTATAGAAGGTGATATTGGGATTAATGTCACTGACCTAGATAAAACAAAAACGAGGCAAGTTACTCCACAATTAGTTAATGAAGATTGGCCTATTAAACATTAACGCTAAAATTTAATTAGCAGGCTGTTTTATACAGCCTGCTTTTTTGTTTAATACATAGTAAGCTTTTATGCACAGTTTTTCAACTTTGCATACGCAGAGTACAGTACTAAGCAAAAAAAAGCTAATTTTGCGGCTGAAATGAAATAAGCACCTCAACAAACCACCTTACCCTGCATTAATTTTTATTCTTGCAGTTTTATTTGAATTAAAAACTAAAAACACACATGAAACAGATCACTTTCTCACTACCGCTGGAAGCACTGGGCCAGGCAACCGAAGCCCTATTACTTGGCGATTTTAACAACTGGAACCCCAAAGAAGCTACTAAATTAACCGTACAGCCTGATGGAACACTGCGCGCTGATGTATTACTGGAACCCGGCAAAACCTACGAATACAGGTTTTTACTAAACGACGGCCGCTGGATCAATGACTGGAAAGCACAGGGTTATGTGTACAAGCCAGAACTGAACGTTGAAAATTCAGTAATCACTATTCACGAAGAAACAGCATCACCTATAGCGGTACCTGCGATACCCGCAGCAACCAAAACCATTGCAAAGAAAGCAACCGTAAAAGCCGCCAAACCTAAAGCTGCGGTTAAAAAAGTGGTAAAAGCTGCTGAACCCGCAAAAGATGATCTTACCAAAATTGCAGGCATCAACCCTAAAATTGTAAAACTGTTAGAGGCTGATGGCATCAGCACTTACAAGGTGCTTTCCAAAGCTTCTATTAAAAAATTAAAAGCTGTTTTAGATGCAGCCGGCCCCAAATTTCAGACGCATAACCCTGCAAGCTGGCCCAAACAGGCAAAACTGGCAGCTACCGCTGACTGGAGCGCTTTACAACAGTTACAAAACGAACTGGTTACAGGTAAATAAACTTTTAATCCTAATACATATTAAAAAAGCGGCTAACTATAGCCGCTTTTTATATTTTATTCAAACAATAAAAAGTTATACTGACTCTGCGGCCAATTTCTTCGCCTGCCTGTTGCGTTCTATTTCATCCAAAATAACTTTTCGCATACGAATGAAATTGGGTGTTACTTCAATACATTCATCCTGCTCAATATATTCCATGCATTCTTCCAGAGACAGAGCTGTTTTAGGCGCAATGCTAGTAGCCGCATCGCTGCCGCTTGCGCGGTGGTTGGTAAGTTTCTTTTCTTCAATGGCATTTACCACAAGGTCGCCGGGTTTAATGTTCTCGGCTAATATCTGCCCTGCATATACTTCCTCACCAGGGTCTACAAAAAAGGTTCCGCGGTCCTGCAGTTTATCAATAGAATACGCCGTGGTCTTTCCCTGGCCTTTAGAGATGAGCACACCATTGTTCCTTCCCGGAATTTGTCCTTTCCATGGCAGATAATCGTAAAAGCGGTGTGCCATTACAGCCTCTCCGGTGGTGGCGGTAAGCATTTGCGTACGCAGCCCTATTAACCCGCGTGCGGGAATTTCAAATTCAAGATGCTGCATTTCACCTTTGGTTTCCATTACTGTCAGTTCGCCCTTACGGCGGGTAACCAAATCAATTACACGGCTTGCAAATTCCTCCGGCACATCTACCACAAGGTTTTCGTAGGGTTCATATTTCTGCCCGTCAATTTCTTTTACAATTACTTGCGGCTGGCCTACTGTCAGTTCATAACCTTCGCGGCGCATGGTTTCAATCAGCACGCCCAGATGCAAAATACCGCGGCCATATACCAAAAAGCTTTCGCCGCCGGGGCTTTCTTCTACTTTTAATGCCAGGTTCTTTTCCATTTCTTTCCAAAGCCTGTCGCGCAGGTGGCGGCTGGTAACAAACTTTCCATCTCTTCCAAAAAATGGTGAATTGTTGATTCCGAACAGCATATTCATAGTTGGTTCATCCACACTGATCAATGGCAGGGCTTCAGGATTTTCGATATCGGCAATAGTATCGCCAATATTAAAATCTTCAATACCCACCACAGCGCACAAGTCGCCGGCACGCACTTCGCTAACCTTTTTCTTTCCCATGCCTTCAAAAACATACAGCTCTTTCACCCTGATTTTTTTAATTACACCGCCAGCTTGCATTAGTACTACCTGCTGGCCTTCATTAATAGTACCACGGCTTACCTTGCCCACGGCAATGCGGCCCAGGAAGGAAGAGTAATCCAGAGAAGTGATTTGCATTTGCAGTGGCCCCTGATGAATATGTGGCGGCGGCACATATTTAATAATACCGTCTAACAGTGGGTTGATGTTGTCAATGGGTTCCAGCGAATCGTTGAACCATCCATTCTTTCCCGAGCCATAAAAAGTGGGAAAATCCAGTTGCTCTTCCGTGGCGTCCAAATGAAAAAACAGGTCGAACACAGCGTCATGTACTTCTTCGGGGCGGCAATTTGGTTTATCTACTTTATTTATAACCACAATAGGTTTCAGGTTCAGGTGCAAGGCTTTTTGCAGCACAAAGCGGGTTTGTGGCATCGGGCCTTCAAAAGCATCTACCAGCAAAATTACACCGTCGGCCATTTTAAGTACACGCTCCACCTCACCGCCAAAGTCGGCGTGACCGGGAGTGTCAATTACATTGATTTTAGTATCCTTATAAGTAACGGCCACGTTTTTACTAAGTATGGTGATACCGCGTTCTCGTTCCAGGTCATTGTTGTCCATGATCAGATCGCCGGTTTCCTGATTATCCCGAAAAACCTTAGTGGCGTGTAAAATTCTGTCTACAAGTGTGGTCTTTCCGTGGTCAACGTGAGCGATGATGGCTATGTTGCGTAAGTTCATTGTTTATACTTTACTAATTGAGGCCTGCCCGTGGCAGTGATGATAAGAATGTGATAAAAGGATGTTTTAAGAAAGAGAGGTCACGTTCAACTCTCAGTTTTATTTTAATGATAGATAATTGCCGTTATACAAACGATGAAATTTTATAATTAAAATCGAATTTTTGAGGATTGTATGCTGTATGTTGGGTTTAAAATGCTCATTTATTCTGTTGATATCAAATAAAATCAATTCACTACCTGTACATATCAGTTTTTAGCTACCTCTCAAAAAGAGGCGCAAAGGTACGGCAATCAAAGAAAAAATGGGTTGTAAATTCATGAACAGCTCAAAAAAAAATCCTTTTTTTATATTCAAAATGTACCTTTTGTTAAATTTATATGTAATACATTCTTTTTTTTATAGAAAAAAAAATCCTTCTATCTTTGCACAATAGCTGTAAGGTTAAAGGCGCATTCATTACTGCAAAGCAACCTATCCCTTTGAGTTACATTTAATTTTCAAACTTATTAATGGAATACAATACTACAAGAAACAAGCTGGCCATGCGTGAGTATGGCCGCCATGTTCAAAAGATGGTGGAACACATTTTATCCATCGAAGATCCTGAAAGAAAACAAAAAAATGCTGAGGCCGTGATAGAGCTGATGGGGTTTTTAAACCCTCATTCGAAAAACGTGGAGGATTTCAGGCATAAGCTATGGGATCATTTGCACCTTATTTCAGACTTCCAAATAGAAGTAGATTCACCTTACCCTATACCTACCAAAGAAAAACTAAAGGCCAGGCCAAAACCTTTGTCTTACCCTACACGCTCATCAAAACTGGCGCACCTGGGTAAAAACCTGGAAGATATTATTGATAAAGCACTACAGGAGCAAAACCCTGAAAAAAGGCAGGGCTTTGCCAATGCCATTGCTTATTATATGAAGCTGGCTTACAATAACTGGCACAAAGAAACCGTACATGACGACGCCATACAAAGCGAACTCTCAGATATTACTGACGGGCAGCTTACTTTCACCAATACGCCACATGTAAAATCTTATAGCTTGAAGCAGGATTTGGCAAGGGAAAGAAATATTTACGGCAAGCAACGCAATAAATTTCAGCGTAATGGCGGCAACGGCAATTCAAATGGCAATCGCCGCAATGGAAACGCCAGCGGAAATAATTTTAAGAAAAAAAGATTTTAAAAAAACTACAGGAGTATATAAAACAAAAATCCGCGTAAAGCACCCGGATTTTTGTTTTTTTAAAAGAACCGCATTAAAACATCTGAAAAATAATGCCGCCCTGTAACCACCTGCCGGGCATTTGCGCGCCTAATAAATCGCTGTAGTTACGGTTAAAAATATTATCTGCCTGCACAAACACTCCCAGCTTGTTTTGCACCACATCAAATGAGGCTTTGCCATTCAATAAAAAATAATCTTTGCTGATGTGCGCCGCTATTGGTTGTGCCAATTGAGGTTGTCGTTTTTTGTAAATACCGTTTACACCAACGGCAATACGGCCTACTGTATACTGCACTGAAAAATTTGTTAAAAATTTTGCGTGTGATGAAATATAGAATGATGGCTGCGCTTCACTGCTTTTACTGTACTGCCACAAAAAGCCGGCACTTAATAACAATGACTGGTTGCCTCCTAACGCCGGTGCAGCCTGTACATCTGTTTCCCACCCTGTAGTGTTCAGTGTAGCAATGTTTTTTGCCAGAAAATAATTAGCATCGGTTATAAGATTTGCTTTCCGTTGCATATCAGCATAAGCTGTCTGGGTCCAGTCAATCAAATCTGTATTGAACCTTTGGAAAAATGTACTCGAAAATTTTATTCCTTTTCGTAAAAACAGGTCGAAACCGGTTTCATATCCCCAAGATCTTTCCATAGTAAGCCACGGGTTGCCCACTCGGTTTAGTGCAGGTATTGATGCTTTGCCATAGTTGTTGTAGCGCTCCGTAAAGTCTGCATCACGAATGGTTTTACCACCGCTGGCGCGCAGTTGTAAATTTTTTAATTTGTACGACGCTGTGAGGTTGGGCACCCATTCTGCATTTAAATCATCAATTATTTCTACGCGCATTGAAGGCATCAGAGAAAAATGATTACCGATCTTTTGCATGGCGCTTATGAAAGGTGCTATAGTATTGAGCGAATGATTGCCCCTGTCGGTTGACACAATTTTTTTATTATGGAAATTGATTCCACCCACTACAGAAGTACCTGCACTTATATATCTACGGTAGGTAAGCAGCGATTGAAACAGTTTTGTGTTATTGTCATTAGGAGCAAAACCCGGGAAGAACGAGTAGTAATCATCCAGATTTTTATAACCTGCATCCAGCGTGAATTTATTATTACCTTTTTCATAACCCACACGTGCCTGATGCCACCAACCTGTTATTTTTTCGGTGGCAGTATCTAATGTACTGGCCGTGTAAAAATTTTGAGCAGCAAAATGCCGGTAATCATATGAAGTGCGGTAAGATAAATTCCACGCCGGGCTGATGTGGTAATTGATTCCCAAAGATGCTGAAGTATTGTGAAAGAAACCCCTTGTGCCCCTTTGCTGTACACCAGTGGCATGGTTCGACAGCAGTCCGCCTCCTATACTAAAATTGTTGTGCTGATAAAATCCGCCAACCTCAGTGTTCACCAGGCCATACTCGCCCACGGCTACCTGGCCGCCTATGCTTTTTGTTTTATTTTGACGCTTTGCATTGAATGCTTTAGTAATGATGTTAATGACACCGCCAATGGCATCTGAGCCATAAATTGCCGATGATGCGCCTTTCAAAATTTCTATCCTGTCAATCTCTGCTGGCGTAATGGGGATGTAAGTATTGAAATGCCCGGTATTGGGATCATTTAGCCGAAGGCCATCTAAAATCACCAGCACCTGCTGAAAAGTTCCGCCGCGCATGCTTATATCACTTTGCGCGCCGCGTGGGCCGCGTGCCTGTATTTCAACGCCAGGCACGTATTTCAACAACTCATCTATGGAGTTGACGGGCAATTTTGAAATAGTTTCCCCTGTTATGATGGATATGCTTCTGCCGGTTTCCGAACTTCGCTTTTCAATTAAAGATGAAGTAACTGTTACAGGGTCTAACTGTTCGGTAGTTGTGTCGGTTTGTGCAGTTGCAATGGTTCCGGTCAATAATAAAGCCCATGCGGTAATAACTTGTTTGTTCATACGAAATTTGATTTTATTTATTTGATTTTTATTGTGGTGTGCAAATAAAAAAAGCTGAAAGCGTTTAATGGAAACAGCTTTCAGCCCTGAATACAGATTAACAGGAATAGTATTTTCTACATTCCGGTAATAATTTTTTTTAGTTGGGATAGTGGGTAGTATAAAGGTTTCCGGTAGTTCTTCAGGCGGTTGTTCGTTCCATTCATTACTGCAATAATCATTTCCTTTTTCCCATGCAATGAAGTAGATATTATAACTATTTTTTTGCTTGCCCAGCAATGCATCTGCTACCACATTTTTAAGGCTACCAATAGTAACATGCCTGCCCACGCTTTTAAAAGCCGCATAAGCCTTCCTGCTCCATTGTTTGAAGCGCAGAGAAGATTTTTGTAAATGGCTTTTATTCATTTTTTAATTTAGGCATCGTTTTTAAAAATTCAGCATTCCTGCTGGATCCCAAAACAGTTTTTTAAAATCAACCACTTTATCATTTTTAACTTTCACACCTTCTTTAGCCAGCAGCTCTTCCATTTTTGTAATAGTTTTAAAATGAAATTTGCCCGTAAGCAAGCCCTGGCTGTTTACCACCCTGTGTGCCGGAACCGGGGGTTTTATTTTTCCGCTGCTGCTCAGTGCCCAGCCCACCATACGTGCAGACTTACCGGTGCCAATGCATTTTGCAATAGCGCCGAATGAAGTAACACGTCCTTTAGGTATTTGCCGCGCAACATCATACACCTGCTGAAAGAAGCTGTCATCTTTTACTCCCGAAGGAACAACGGCTTTAATGGCCTCTCCGGTCTTTTTGTTTTCTTTCATTTAATAATCGCGTTCGTTTGGGTTCGGGTACATTTTTATATTCGTAAGGGCAGTGCAGGCAGCCATTGCCGCAACAGTAGCCCCGGAGTAAAAGATATTCTTCAGTGAGTACTGTTTTGCCTTCTTCGTTGGTATAAAACATATCATCGTTGTTCCAGTTCATAGCGTATGGCTTCTTTCAGTGCTTCATCTTCAGCCGTGCCACCCAGGCTAACAGGTAAAGTAAAAGATAAATAATGAATACGGTTGCTTTGTGCAATATCCAAAACTTCGTAATGCGTTTTAATGGAGAGTTCCTCACTTACAACTTCCTGGGCATACACATCAGTTATATCAGCCAGTACAGTACAATTGTAGCGCGAGAGTACTTCTTTTGTAAACCGGTATAAATGCGGACTGTCGGTTTTTAAATGAATAATGCCGCCGGGTGTTAGTATTTTTTGATACAGCCGTAAAAACCTGGGATGCGTTAAGCGTTTTTTAGCTTTGGAATAACGCAGTTGCGGATCAGGAAATGTGATCCATATTTCATCAACTTCTTCAGGGGCAAAAAACTCCGTTATCTTTTCAATTTGCGCCCGAAGAAAAACCACATTTTTAAGATTTTCGGTGATGGCTTTTTTGGCACCCACCCAAATGCGGTTGCCTTTTATATCTACTCCTATAAAATTACGCTGTGGGTATAAACGAGCAAGACCAACCGTGTATTCTCCTTTGCCGCAGGCCAGTTCCAGCGTTATAGAATGGTTATTGCCAAAATGAGCATGCCAGTTGCCTGCCACATCCTGCGGATGCTGCAGCACGTTATTGAACGTTAAAAGCTCTGCAAAGCGTACGAGTTTTTTCTGACCCACTCAAAAAGTTTTAGTGCAATAAGTGTTGCTTAAATAAACGGTAAAGATAAATACTAAAATTTAGCTACAAGGCCCACACCTAAGATGGATTTGATCTGCAGTGCCGGCGATTGTTCCAGCGGCCCAAAAAGCCGTACATCGTCATCGTAGATCAGGTCAAGATTGTAAGTAACCGCAAACCAGTCTGTCAACTTCATTAAAAGCATATTGGTAAAAAACAGGTCTGCGTTTTTAGGATTGTTCAAGTAGTTTGAATACAGGTCCAATCTGCTTTTGAGTGAAAATGTTTTATTAAAATCCTTTACAAAATTAATGGTAGCAAAAGCCCCAAACTCGCCTTTTACATGCCCGCTGCTGTCAACCCCATAAGCTCCTACAACTGCAAGGCTGTCGTTCATCACCACCGTCCACCTTGCAGATAAGGGTGATAAGAAAGCCGAGAGGGTTTTATTAGGTACAAACTCTATACCGGGGCTTATCAAAATATAAGCTGGCGCCATAAACCCCGATACCAGCCTCCTTACTGTAGTGTCTTTGTTCTCCTCGTAAGTATAGCCGTTTAGCATTTGCGACCTCAAGTTACCCAATCCAACAAGGTTCCATTTAGGAGCAATTTTATAACCATATTTTGATAAGAAATCAATTCGGTCATCGTTTTTTCTGGTGCCAAGCGTGGTGGTGCTCAAATAACCAAGGTTCAGGTCGAGCACATTATCCCAGTAATGTTTTTTGTTTTTATAATAAGAGAATAAATTTAGATTGGAGTTGATTGTGATAGAAAATTTATCGCCACCCGCTGCCCAATTTTTCAGTGATCCCTGCGCTAAGTTTAGATTAAAAATACCTCCTTTTCTCCAGGCGACTTTTACACTATCTGGTATGGTGCGGTTGATATTGCGCTGTGCTTCTTTTTTTATTTTTCTTACCGTTTCATCCTGTGCCAACACGCTGTTGGTCGCAAAAACTATTAATACAGCAAACAGAAATAATTTCTTCATAAGATGTGATTTTTTACAAATGTAAGTTTCAAATAACTAATGGCTTTATGGCCCTGCAGGCTATATGAAAAAAGGCATAAATTTACTGCATGAAAACGTTGATCATTATACGGCACGCAAAAGCGCTACAAACTTTTGGAAATGATAAAGACAGAAAGCTTGCTGAAAGAGGCCACCGTGATGCGGCAAAAATGGCGCAAAAGCTGCTTGAAAAAGGCTATAAAATAGATAGAATATTTTCGAGCACGGCATCCCGTACCGCACAAACAGCCGAATATTTTGCCAATGCTAATCAAATTGAACCAGGCAAAATTAAGTACTTTGACAAGCTGTATCTGGCAGGCGTACTGGAAATAGAAGAAAGTATTTTATGGCTGAAGGAAAACGTGAACACGCTGGCTGTAGTTGGCCACAACCCCGGTGTGAGTAATTTTGTGAAAGATATTACAGGTAATCATATTGAAGATTTGCCCACCTGCGGCATTGCCATCATTCAATTAGATATGAATAACTGGGAAACAGATTTTACCAGCGTTCCCAATAAACTGGTGGAAGTAATTAGCCCAAAAACAATTTAATCTTTTAAACTTTCAAACAGCATGTGTACCGCAGCCTCGCCGGGGCTGCTTATTTCATTTAAAAATGGATTTTTAAACTGAAAAGTTGTGGCCCTGAGCAAAAGTTGCTGCAGGTTAAAATCTTGTTGCGATGCAGTGATGCAAAATTTCTGTGCTGACAGATGTTTAGCCAAATATTCCTGCTCAGGCTGCCCCGGTGTGGGCACAAGAATGGGCTTTATGTTAAAAGCACAAATGTCCATCATCGAGCTATACCCTGTGCGTCCAATAAAAAATTCTGCCCGGCACATTTCTATGTTCAATTCGTCCTTAGCAAGATGATTATAAACAGTAATGCCAGCCATTACAGGTGGCTGATCTTTATTTGCAGGTAATCCTCTCACAAGGGTGGCGCTGCCGGTAAAGTTTTGCAACTGTTGAAAGATGGTCTGTTCAAATAAGCTTCTTTGCGGTTCAGGTCCGGAAAGGATGATGAGTATATGCCCAGGCTGATGGGCAACGGGCTTTGGTTGCATTCTTGTGAGTGGTCCTATATAGTGCAGTTGCGGCATTGGTTTTTTTTTAGGGTGCGAAAGTTGACCGGCCAGGTTGGGGCTGCTTTCAAAATCAGGAACCCAGCAGGCAGAAAACCGGTTGATATAGCGATAATTGGTTTTTTGAATCAGCCATTCTGTAACAGGTCCCATGTTGCTTTTGATGTATAGTTGATGCGTAAGGAATATGCAGGGAACTTTGTCGCTGTACAAGCCAAAGCGGTTATCGCTGATGACCGCGTCAATTTTGTGCTGTTGAATGATTTTATTCAGCCATTTATTTTCTGCTTTTATGGCTGTCATAATAGATGGGGCTTGTTTCAGTATTTTCCATGCCAGCGTTTTTGGTGATTTACTGTAAGAAACCTGATAGCCATGAAGTGGTAAAAATGTGCATGCAGGAAATTCTTTTTGTAAAACTGCCTGCTGAATTTCATTACCAGCCAGAAGCACTTCTGCGCCACCATTTAATAAGTGGTAAATAATTGGAATGCATCGTGTTGTATGCCCCAGCCCCCAGTCTAAAGGCGCTATCAGTATTTTTGGCATCTTATTTTCAGCTTGTTTTCATTGTAAAATAACTTAATTTACGGCATTCTTAAAGGAGTTATTATTTAATGCACAACTACAACCGTGATATTATTTTATTGTTGAAAGAACAACGCATATACAGGCACGATATTGAGGTGAAAAAACTGCATGCACTCATCGCTTCGGTAGAAAAGATAGAAGTATTTTGTACAGTGCATGAACTTGTGGTAAGAAACCGCATCACACAAAAAAAATTCAGAATTGCCGAAGTGATGAGAACCCCTGCTTTAAAACCATTTTATTTCCTCATTAATAAAAATTGATAAATAACGATTTCCACCTGAACAATCGTATTATGCAACTGTTAATAGTCCTAATTAGCTGAGTATCACATCTGGTGATGCCGGAAACTACCAACAAGATCATTTTAAACTATAACTTTGGTTTATGCGTATAGGAATTGTATGTTATCCTACTTATGGTGGCAGTGGTGTACTTGCTACCGAGTTGGGTAAGGCTCTGGCTCAAAAAGGCCACCATGTTCATTTTATCACGTATCAGCAGCCGGTAAGGCTGAATGCGTTTATACCTAACATTTATTACCACGAGGTGCAGGTGCCCACTTACCCGCTGTTCGATTTTCCACCTTACGAAACTGCTCTTGCCAGTACCATGGTTGATGTAATCAAAAACAACAATCTTGATTTACTGCATGTTCACTATGCCATTCCGCATGCATCTGCCGCATATATGGCAAAAAAAATATTACAGCAGGAAGGTATAGAAATACCGGTTGTGACTACTTTGCACGGTACTGATATTACACTTGTAGGACGTGATAAAACCTACTCGCCTGTAGTTGCATTTTCCATCAATGAAAGCGATGTAATCACGGCCGTGTCTGAAAACCTGAAAGAAGAAACTTACAAAACCTTCAATATTAAAAAAGATATTGAAGTTATTTACAATTTTGTAGATGTGGAGCGTTTTAACCGCAAGCCGCTTGATGCGTTTAAAAAAGTAGTAGCACCCAATAATGAAAGAATCCTACTGCATGCATCTAATTTTAGAAAAGTAAAACGTGTGCAGGATGTGGTGAAAGTGTTTAATGAAGTACAAAAATCCATTCCTTCAAAACTTTTATTTGTTGGCGATGGCCCCGAGCGGCAGGTGATGGAAGAACTGGGCCGCTCATTAGGCATTTTTGAAAAAATGACCTTTGTTGGTAAGCAGGAGCAGATGGAAGATATTTTTGCCATTGCTGATCTGTTCCTATTAACTTCAGATTACGAAAGTTTTGGCCTGGCGGCACTCGAAGCAATGGCTTCAAAAGTACCGGTAATCAGTACAAATGCCGGTGGCCTGGGCGAAGTGAATATTGATGGCATTACAGGTTATATGGCCGATATTGGAGACGTGGCCACCATGAGCCAAAAAGCCATGGAAATATTGCGAGATGATGAAACGCTGAATGCCTTTAAAGAGCGCGCGTTCCATCATGCTCAAAGGTTTAATATTGACACCATCATACCGGAATATGAAAGCATTTACCGCAGGTTCTGTAAAGATTGTTAATCTACCGAATTTGCCGGAACGGGTGATTTTACGTTTTTGATCTTAATCTTTTTGAGACCTGAAGGCATTTTCCAGGTTACTTCATCACCAATTCTAAAGCCTATTATTGCCGCGGCCATGGGGCTGTAAATAGAAATTTTTCTGCTGCGAATATCAGCCTCCTTAGGCATTACAATTTGAAATTCCTTTTCTTTGTTCGAGTCCAGTTCTACAATTGTTACATAAGAGCCGATCCGGATTGTATTTACCGGGAAAGCCGTGTCTTTTACCACGATGGCGCGGTTAATTTCATGAGCGAGGGTCATTTCCTGCTCTGAATTTAGCTTGCTGTCAAAATTCAACAATCCTAAAAGTTTTTTGTGGTCGCTCTCACAAAGAACGACAGGTGTATTATCGTTGTTCATAAAAAAATAAATTAATAAAATACGGTAAAAGATAGGGCACCCGGCAGTGGCTGTACTTACACTACCAGGTGAAAAAAAAGATATTTTCTTATTTGTAAAACGGCTATCATTAGTAAACAAATTTACTGTTTAATTTTCTAATTAAGAAGTTAAAACAGCGCTCTTTAATAAATACAATGCCTAACTTAAAAGGTTGGCTAACGCTTTGTTGATGCTGGCAAAATCAAATGCTGCAACGGTGTGGTTCATCAAGGCTTTGATCTCATCTGTACACAGGTTTTGAATGCTGCCTTCGTGGTGAACACGCCCTTCATTGTTTTCTGCAGAAGGAGGGGTGAAGATGCCTTCTTCTACCTGCCTGCCTATTGCTACATACGCATCTCTAAAAGGTACACCTTTTATTACAAGCTCATTCACGGCATCTACTGTAAACAGGTATTTGTATTTCTCATCCTTTAGCAAATCTTTTTTTACTTCAATATGGCTCAACATCAGCGCGGCCATTTCAATACAATCTTTTAAAGTTTTAAATGCCGGAAATAAATGCTCTTTCAGCAATTGCAGGTCTCTGTGGTAGCCAGATGGCAAATTCGTAGTCATCATGGTGATCTCGTTTGGCAGCGCTTTAATGCGGTTACAATACGAACGGATCAGTTCAAACACGTCGGGGTTTTTTTTGTGTGGCATAATGCTGCTGCCCGTAGTCAGTTCTGGCGGAAAACTGACAAACCCAAAATTTTGATTCAGGTACAGGCACATGTCCATACTCAGCCTGGATAAAGTATCTGCAATATTGGCGAGGGCTTGTGCCACTATTCTTTCTGCCTTGCCGCGTCCCATTTGGGCATATACCACGTTATAGTTTAGTGAGGAAAATCCTAACAGGTCAGTAGTCATTTGCCGATTGATAGGGAATGAAGAACCATAGCCCGCCGCCGATCCAAGCGGGTTTTTATTCACCATATCAAAAGCGGCTTTCAGCGTGACCATATCATCTGTAAGACTTTCAGCGTAAGCGCCAAACCACAACCCGAACGAGGAGGGCATGGCCAATTGCATATGTGTGTAGCCCGGTAAAAGATCGTCTTTATATTTCTCACTTTGGGTTTGAAGCAGTTCAAAAAAAAGCAGCATGTTGTTTACCAAATCTTCAATTTCGTGGCGAAGAAATAATTTAATATCCACCAACACCTGATCGTTGCGGCTGCGCGCACTGTGAATTTTTTTGCCCACATCGCCCAGTTCATTCGTCAACAAAAGTTCCACTTGTGAGTGAATGTCTTCCACATCATCCTGCAACTTAAATTCGCCTGCCTGAATAGTTCTGTAAATTTTCTTCAATCCGGCCTGAAGAGCTGTTAAATCATCTTTTGTCAATAAGCCTACTGACTCTAACATTTGAATATGTGCCAGTGAGCCAAGTACATCAAAAGGAGCCAGGTACATATCCATTTCGCGGTCTTTACCCACAGTAAAAATTTCAACTTCTTTAAGAGATGTTTTATCTTTTTGCCAGAGTTTCATTATTGCATTTTGTAGTTGGCAACAAAAGTAGCAGTTTTAAAATAGATGCTGATTGCTGCGTAGCATTTTAAGAATCTGTACGTTAGTAACAAAAAAA
>JAFAFV010000115.1 GCA_023423285.1 Bacteroidota bacterium | reverse complement strand
ATCAGTTGACCATCAACAGGGGAGAAGGAATTGATTTTTTCTCCTGAAGCTGAGATCCAATTCGTTCCGGTGCTTACGCCTGAGTTCTGTTTTTGAAGTTTGAGAGTTTGAAGGAAGTTCATTATATGAAATTATATTGTAAAGGTAGGCTTGAACTGATACTTTCAAATACTTAGTGACAATAGTAAATAACCAGTAACTATTGACCATTGACCGTAATAGTATTATTGGATGGCACAAACAAAATAGCCGAGGTATGCGACGCGCAAGATAGGAGCCCGCTATTCTTCAGTTGACTCAATAAATAAATCAATACTGCTCTTTCTCATTGGGGAAATCACTACTCATCACATCTTTAATATAATGGCCAACAGCCGCAGTTGCCTGCTCGTAAATATTTAAATACTGCCGTAAAAATTTAGGGTGAAACTCTGTGTTGATGCCCAGCATGTCGTGCATTACCAGCACCTGCCCATCGCAATATTTACCAGCGCCAATGCCAATTGTGGGTATATGTAAACTCTTTGTAACTTCTTTGGCCAGCAGGGCAGGAATTTTTTCCAGCACAATGGTAAAGCAGCCAGCTTCCTCTAATAGTTTCACGTCGTTTTTTAGTTTAGCCGCTTCTGCCTCTTCCTTTGCGCGAACGGCATAGGTTCCGAATTTGTAAATGGATTGCGGCGTAAGGCCCAAATGTCCCATAACAGGTATGCCTGCCGAAACAATTTTTTTGATGGACTCCAATATCTCTTCTCCGCCTTCTAACTTCACGGCATGAGCGCCGGTTTCTTTCATGATGCGGATGGCGGAAGCCAGTGCAATTTGGGGGTTTGACTGGTACGAGCCAAAAGGCAGATCCACCACAACAAGGCAGCGCTGCACGGCTTTCATAACAGATTGCGCGTGGTAGATCATGTGATCCAGCGTAATGGGAAGCGTTGTTTCGTGCCCGGCCATCACGTTGGAGGCAGAATCTCCCACAAGTATAATATCCATTCCTGCACTATCTATGATTCTGGCAAATGAAAAATCATAAGCAGTAAGCATAGCGATCTTTTCACCGGCTTCTTTCATTTTTTGAATGGTGTTGGTCGTTACTCTTTTTACTTCTTTATTTACTGACACTTTTTTAATTTTTAATTATTTAATATTTTAAGATGTAGGCCTAAGGCTGTTTTATAAATCCTAATTCCCCTTTCAATGCATTTTTCACTACTTCATCATAAAGAGAATGAATCAGCCCGTCTACTAAACCAATTTTGGGAACGAGTATCTCATCAGCGCCTGCCCATTTCATTACATTGATGTAAATGAGCAGTGCCGGAACGATCACATCTGCACGGTCTTCGCGCAATTTATAGATGCTCATTCTTTCGGTAAGGCTTATGCTGCTGAACTCTTTGTAATAATCTTTTAAAAGTTCAAGCGTGAGTGGCCTGCCTTCTTTTCTTTTAGAAAGTGAGAATACTTTGTTGATGTTGCCTCCTGAACCAATAGCCATGATTTTTTTGGCACTTTTGGTATTGGTGCGAATAAAATCTTTCATTTCAGCCCAGTAATCGTCTGTAATTTGTTGTTTTAAAATTCTGATGGTGCCGGTGTTGAACGAGCGCTTAAAAATCATTTCGCCATTAATAAAAAAAGTCAGCTCGGTACTGCCGCCGCCTACATCAATATACAGGTAGGCATAATCTTTTGCAAATGCATCGGTGGTGTGGGTGCTGTAAATTAGCGAGGCTTCAGAGTCGCCCGAAATGATGTTGATTTGTATACCGGTTTCATGGGCTACTATTTTTATAATTTGGTCAGAATTTTTGGCATCGCGCATGGCAGAGGTGGCGCATGCTTTTACATGTTTTATATCATACGCGTCCAGCAGGTGCTTATATGCTTTAATAGTGCTTACAAGGTGGTTAATTTTACCTTGTGAAATTTCGCCGGTCTCAAATACATCAAAACCCAACCGCAGCGGCACACGCACCAGGTTGGATTTTATAAATTCGGGTTTGTTTTGTTTGTCAAGATACACATCAGTTATTAATAACCGCGCCGCGTTACTGCCTATATCAATTGCTGCTAACTTCAAATTTGTAGGTTTTATGTCTTAAATAATCATATATTTTTTCCTGAGACCTGATTTTTCCGTTTCTTGATCTTACGTATTTATTGCTCAGATCATTGTCCAAAATTCGGGCTTTTACATTATCGCTCAGTTGGATATCTAAAATATCAATCAATTCTTTTTTTAATTCCTTATTTGTAACGGGGCAGGTGGCTTCTATGCGGTGCTCCAGGTTGCGCAGCATCCAATCTGCCGATGAAATGAATACTTTTTGTTTACCTCTGTTGTGAAATACAAAAACCCTTGCGTGTTCAAGGTATTCATCCACAATACTGATAGCTTTTACGGGATGTTTGTATTTGTTGTTTTGAGAAAGCATACAAAATATGCCCCGCACAATTAGTTTTACCACCACGCCGGCCCTGGCGGCTTCGTGCAATTTTTCTATCATTTGCGTATCGGCCAGCGAGTTCATCTTAAAGATTACGCTGGCGGGTTTCCCTTTCTTTGCTTCTGCAATTTCAAAATCAATCATTTTGTTAAGCGCCACACGTATGTAATGCGGGCTGGGAAGGATCATGCGGCATTTGCCTAAAGATGTTATGTCTGTTTTAGGATTTTCCAGATAATGAAAAATCCGGTTAATGTCGGCCATGATTTTTGGATTGGATGTCATAAGGCAATGATCACCATAAATAGTGGCTGTTTTTTCGTTCACATTACCCGTGCTTACAAAACCATATTGCACAATTTTTCCTGCCGACCGCTTTTTAATTATGCAAATTTTTGCGTGCACTTTCATATCGGGTACACCCGTCAGTACTTTGGCACCTACATCTTCCAGCCTTTGTTTCCATTCCAGGTTTGCTTCTTCGTCAAAGCGTGCTTTAAGTTCCATCATTACCGTTACGTCCTTGCCGTTTCGCACAGCGTTAATAAGCGCGTTGATGATCTTTGATTGAGAAGCCACCCTGTAGCAGGCAATTTTTATAGAAATCACATCCGGGTCGAAAGCCGCTTCGCGGATCAAATCAATGGTTGGTGTGAAGCTATGATAAGGGTAATTGAGTAAAATATCTTTGTGCATGATCACGTCCCAAATGCGCTTACCCAACAAGAGCGGGTGGTCAAAAGGTTTTTGCCTTTTAGAACTGGTTCCTCTGCCTTTAAATACCTGGGTGGGAAAATCCATAAAATGCCTGAAATTATGAATGCTTCCGCCAGGGATGATATTGTCCTGCTCCGACAGGCCAAATTTATTCATCAGGTATTTCAGCAGACTTTTGTCAATATTTTCATCGTAAGCAAGCCGAACCGGCTTTCCCTTTTTACGGTTTTTTATCCCTTTTTCAAGTTTTTTTATAAACGGGCTGGTATCGGCATTATCAATATCAAGTTCGGCATCCCTGGTGAATTTAAAGATATGGGCTTTAAACCGGTCGTAACCCATAAAGCTGAATATATCAGGCAGGTTATATTTTATCGCGTCTTCCAAAAGCATAATATCCTGCTGGCCCTGTTGAGAGGGTAATAAAATAAACCTGCCCACGGCTGTTACCGGCACTTCAATTACAGCATACCTGCTGTCTTCAGGTGCGGTTGATTTTGACATGACCACCCCCAGAAAAATAGATTTATCTCTAAGCTGGGGAAATTTTTTAATGTTCTGAATGAGGATCGGGATGATGTTGGGGCTCACTTCGTTCTCATAAAAAGCGGCAATGAATTTTTTTTGGGTGCGGCTCAGTTCCTTATCATTTTTTAAATAGATATGCTTTCTGTTCAGTTCTTTTAAAACCACCGCCCATACTCTTTCAAA
>JAFAFV010000100.1 GCA_023423285.1 Bacteroidota bacterium | reverse complement strand
GATAACCTGTGAAAGCATTTTAGAAGGCTATAATATAAATGCCGATACTATGTATAATGCCCTCCTCTTTAAAAAGAAAAAATTTTCATAAAATTTGAAAATTTGCCTGCCTCCTATGGCTATCCTCTAAAATCAGCACAATCTCCATTTTTTTTCATCGAAAATATCAATACGTTCATCGATAAAGGATAGCTATTCATCGAATAGAAATATATTTAATATGTCTTTTAATTAATTGATTTACAAACATATACAATCCACTTTTTTAATATTGAACCACTTTTTGACATTGTTTTTTTGATGTCATTAGGTCTAGTTTTGTCTTGTCATTCCTTCTAAATCAGGCGTAATAGCATACCATTTTAACAAACAAAAAACCAGGCATGTATTTACAAAAAACAAAATAAAATTTTTAATTACAAAAACAAGTCACATGAAAAACCTCTACCTTAAATCAATTTTGCTATTCCTTATCTGCTTTATAAGTTATAGCAGCACTGCATTAGCGCAATCAGTAAGCGTTGCAGACGACTATCCAAACACTTTAACCAAACGTGTTGGAGGGTCTATTTCCACAGAAGTCACCAGAAATGGTTTTTTTCCTACTTCTTCATGGAGCTGGTCAATCAGCCCGTCAGCTACAGGAGTAACTTTAGGCGGTGTAGATGGCGATGCCACACGAACAGTAACTTTTGGGCCCACTGCTGCATTAGGAACTTATACAATAACCGTAACAGCTGATTATGGATTTCTTGGCACTGTAAGCCGTTCCACCACAATCACTCTTACTGACGGTACTTTGCCCAACATCAACATGTGGGCTGCCAAAAGTATTGATGGAGCCACTTCACGTGTGGAAACCTATAGCGTAAACGCAGGTGCAGTGGTTAGTGGCCCCTCCACGCTGTTTTATACAGGAGAAACATTTGCCGCCATGGGTCGCAGCCCGTATCCCTCTCCTGACCAAGGTTATTTTTATTGGATCCCTTACAGCGCTGGCAACAATGGAGCACTTACCGTAAAAGGCGTAAATGGTAACGGTTCTACACCAACCACCGTAGTGGGCACTTTTGATATTGACCCTTCCTCCAGCTCTAACGCCACCTTCGTGAGGTTCGCGCTGGATAAAAACGGTGAGGGCTGGACGCTAACCGGCATTAACGGTAAGCTCAATTTAACTAAAATACCCTTTAACACAACCCCCGGAAATGGTTTAAACACGGTGACTCCGGTAATTGTAGATGACGAGGTTTTTCTTTCCGGTGGCAGCTTTTCAACATTCCAAAACGGAGACTTATGCTTGGATGGTTCCGGTTATCTTTATGCGCTTGCTAATGTTACCGGTGGCACTACTGAAATTTACATTGGTCAGCCGGCTGGATCCAGCACCGTACTTACCAAAAGATGGGAAATAAAAGATGCGGCAGGCAATAATTTTACAGGCTCTGTAAACGGTTGCGCTTTTGATGCTGCCGGCGCCATGTACATATCCACAGCTACTGGCATTTATTATTTAAACCCGGGAACCATTGCGCCAGGCGGCCCTGGGGGCATCAACACCGTTCGGGCAGAACTGGTAACACAGCAGTCAGATTATACTGACCTTGGTACAAATGTATTCCCCAATAGCACCACCATACCGCTGCCTGCACGCTTTGGCGCTCTTACCGCAATAGAGCAAAATGGCTCAATTAAAGTGAACTGGGAAACGCTGATGGAAAAAGATGTAAAAGAGTTTGTTGTTGAAGCCAGCAAAGACGGGAAATCATGGCGGGAAATTGGCAGGATAAACTCTAAAGCGCTTAATGGAAACTCAGATGGCGTTCAGTCTTACCAATTTATAGCCAGCTCTTCCCTGGCGCTGGGTGCATTAAGCCTGGCATTGCTTCTGTTGATTCCTTCGTTCAGGTCAAGGTTACTTAGAGCAGCATTAGGAGCCGTTGTTATCATAATGGTAGTAACTGCTTGTAGCAAACAGTCTGACGTTGTGGATGTGAAAAAGTCTGAAACCATGTTCGTAAGAATTGCTCAATACGATATTAACAGTACTCAGCCTACTTACTCAAAAGCTGTATTGGTTGTAAAACAATAAAGTTATACCACACACTATTTCTATTTCCTAAAGGCGGTTCGCGTAAGTGAGCCGCTTTTTTGTTTTATTATTTAAATGACTATCCGCTTTCTGGTTTAAAACTAAAAGCGTTCCCGTCATTTCGAAGCGCAGCGCAGCAGAGTGAGAAATCCCGATAATTTGGCTTGAGATTTCTCCAAATTTCTTTCAGAAATTTGGAGAAATGACGAAAATATTATGAATACCAAATAACGGATAGTCATTATATTTTATTAGTAAGCAGAACATGATATTTTTGTATGATGGAACAAAATTTTCTCAACATACGGCGTGTAAAAATTACGCGCTACGTAACGCCGCTGCGCGAGGGTGGCTCACTGCCTGCCATAGCAGAAGCAGATGACGAATTTTTATACGTGCTTAAATTTCGTGGCGCCGGACAGGGCGTAAAAGCATTAATTGCAGAATACATTGGCAGTGAAATAGCAAGGCTATTGGGCTTAAAAGTTCCGGAACTGGTTTTTGCCGAACTGGATGAAGCCTTTGGCAGAACCGAACCAGATGAAGAAATACAAGACCTGCTGAAAGCCAGCACAGGACTGAACCTGGCACTGCATTACCTGCAGGGTTCTATTACTTATGATGTTACGGTAAACCAGCCAGATGCAATGATGGCCTCACAAATTGTATGGCTGGATGCTTACCTGCAAAATGTGGATCGTACCATACGCAATCCTAACCTGCTTGACTGGAACAATGAGTTATGGCTGATAGACCACGGCGCCTCTTTATATTTTCACTATAATTGGCATAACCGTAACCGGTCTGTTTTAAATCCTTTTGCACAGGTAAAAGACCATGTGTTGCTGCCCTGGGCAGGCATGCTGGAAGAGGCCAACAGATATTGTAAAAATCAACTTACTGATGAGGCTATTATGGCCATTGTTCATGCCATACCCGAAGACTGGCTGCACTGGGATGAAGGCATAAAAGCTAAAGAAATTAAAGATTTTTACATTCAATACCTGACAGAGCGCAGGCAACAATCGCATCACTTTTTAAAAGAGGCACAAAATGCAAAAGAAACACTTATATGAGTATGCAGTAATACGCGTAGTGCCGCGCGTGGAGCGTGAAGAATTTATAAACACCGGCATCATCCTGTTTTGTAAAAGAGCAAAATTCTTAAAATGCCTATACGAAATTAATGAACCCCGGCTGTATGCTCTTTTCACTAAGATTGATATAGAACTGATCCGTAAAAATTTAGCTGCTTTCGATAACATCGCTGCAGGCCATTTTAGTGGCGGGCCTATAGCCCGGCTGGATGTTCCTGAAAGGTTTCGCTGGCTGACAGCATCGCGCAGCACTATCATTCAAACAGGCAAAGTGCACCCCGGCCTTGCAGATGATAATGAAGATACTTTGAACAGGCTGTTTAACGAGTTGGTAAAATGATAGGCAGATACATTCGTTGCAATGCAGTGCGCATGCAATCTATAAACCTGATCAACCTAATACAGGTTAAAGAATTTAATTGTTTTTGTTAGCAGCTTCGAGATCTGCAATGATGATTTTTTTCATTTGCATCAGGGCATCCCTGGCACCTTGTGATTGCATGAGTTCGCCTATGTTTTCCGGCACAATCTGCCAGCTCAATCCATACGGGTCTTTCAGCCAGCCGCACATGCTTTCTTTGCCACCGCCGGCAGTATGCGCTTCCCAGTAATGATCTATCTCAGCCTGGTTTTTACAATTTACTACAAATGAGATGCCCTCTGTAAAATTAAACTGGTGGTTATGGCCGCTGTCCATACACATAAGTGTAAAACCGTTAATATCAAACTGTGCGTTTTGTACATTACCTGCTTGTTCGCCTTCATTGCCGGTATACTCCATAATGCCAGTTATCTTAGAGTTGGGAAATAAATGTGTATAAAACTCAATTGCTTCCTTTGCTTTTCCATTGTTGACTCCGGTAAACATCAGCGTGGGAACAAGTTTTTGCAGAGCGTTGCCGCTATCACCTAAATACAATTGCCAGGAAACGCCATACTGGTCTTCTACCCAGCCATATTTATCGCTCCAGGGGTATTTGCCTAACTCCATTAAAGGTTTGCCATCTTTTACAAGTTGATTGTAAAGTCCTTCTACTTCTTCTGCGGAGCTGCACAACACCATAAATGAAACGGATGGGTTTGGCCGAAATATGTTACCGCCATTAAGCAGCATCAAATTCTGACCCTCTACTTCCACAACGGTGACCATAGGATTTTCATCTACTATTTTTGCCTCAGAAAAAATGCCGGTATAAAATGCCGCCATTGCGGAGGCATTGTTGTTGCACCAAATGCAGGTATAAATGTTATTGGCCATTATTGAGTTTTTACTATTTGGTTTTAATATTTTTATCAATCTGTTCAGCCCTGAACCTGACCATTTTGGTAATAAGCAGCAACGGCAATTTTTGATTGTATGGAAATTGTACTGCCCCTTTGCTCGTAACATATGGCTCCAGTTCTCTCTCAAAAGCAGAGATGGCACCCGGGGTTGGATAAAACCCTGCGTGGTTTTTGTTAGCTGCAAAGTATGCCAACGGCTTTCCCCTGTACTTATAAGCGGGCATTCCATAAGAAATACTTCCCACAGCATCGGATATAGTTTTTTCAATTAGCTGCCTGAGTGTTATTAAAACAGGTTGTACCTTTTCATCCACTGATGCAATGTAAGTACTGATGTTATTTGCATTTTGTATCCGCGGTTTTTTAAAATGCAAGCCGGCAGACTGCAATGCTTTTTTCAGTGTAGGAATTGATGAAGGGCCTACTCCGTGCAATTTTAAAATTTCTTTTTCAGAAAAAGCTGAAAGGTCTTTCACCGTTTTAATTCCTGCATTTACCAAAGCCCTTCCTGCTGGCGCTGAAAGCCCGTGGATACCCGGGTGGTTCGTTGCTTTCATGGCTCAGTTATTTTCAGACAGGCGTTTTACAGTTTCAAAGCCCTGATTAAATCCCTCTTCCATCATGTCTTTGTATTTTTCCAGCGTTTCCAACGTGCCTACCAGCCTGGTCTTTCCGTCAACCCCGGACAAAAAATATTTTTCATAGGAACCGCTATACGCCTGTACTTTTTCGCTCGTGGTATCTTCAACACCTTTGTTTACTTCACCGAGTATTTTAAATACAACCTCGTAAGGTTCTTTCAGCGACTCGATTGTTACAACCATGCCATCATTATCCGGACCTAAAAAATAAGTTTTACCGCCAACTTTCCAATCGCTTACCATACGTGATCCGGGCATGAACGCCGCCGCCCATTCCTGGTAAGAATCTTCGCTCCATAACACCTGCCAAACTTTTTGTGCCGGCGCATTGATGTATTTTTCAAAAGTAAGTGTGATCATGATTGCTGATATTATAAATGAATAATTTATGGTTACCATACCAAAAGTAATCATACATGAATTTTACACGCTTACCATAAGACAAGAAAAAGTCTGTACGTTACCTAACAGAGATCTCTTTTCTAATACGGCTGAGCGAAGTATCGGTAATACCAAGATAAGTGGCTATGTTCTTTAATGGCGCGTGTTGCAGCACATCAGGGTTTTCATTGATCAGCTTCAGATACCTGTCTGTAGCACTATCGGTGATCATTTCCACCGAGCGCTGTTTAAATTCAAATAGTTTGTTCGACATCCATGCACGCCCCCACTCGTTGAAATTTTTAATAGAATGGTATAGCTCCTGAAACTTTTCAAAATTGATTTTCCAGCAATGGCAAGCGGTAAGGGCTTCAATATTCTCCTTTGATTTGGTTCGCTGAAACAATGAGGCCACTTCAATAATCAACTGGTTGCAGGTAAAAAAATTTGTAGTAATATCATTACCGTTATAATCGATTACATACGAGCGTGCAACGCCACTTTCCAATATAAAATATTCATTGGGCACTCTGCCCTCTTTCAATATCTTCGCGCCTTTTTCAAACGAAACTCTTTCATGTGCTGCAAACAGTTGTTTTAACTCTGGCTGTGTAAGAGCTGGATATTGATAAACTTTGCACAGCGCTTCATATTGGTTGAGCATATAAAATAATTGTTACAGCGATTCAGTGTATTTTTTAAACCGGTTCAATATGGCCTGCCAGCCTTGCTGTTGTAATGCTACCGGGTGGCTATTTTCAGGCTCAAACATTTCCACCACTTCTGTTGTACTTTCATCAATTTTCTTAAACAGCACTTCTATTTTCCTGCCGTCAGCTAAAGTATATTCTATTTTTTCAAAAGGAATGATGAAGTTGTAAACGCCTTCAAAATCAAAACCTGCTGAGCCATCTTTGGCTTCCATGCGATAGGAGAAATTTCCGCCCTGCTCCACATTATTTGTGGCGCTGCTGCACTGCCATTCATCGTTTTCAAAATTCCAGTTGGTAATATGTTCCGGGTTGGTAAAACTGTCCCAAACCTCCTCAGGTCTTGCATAAATGGTTGCGGAAACTTTTATTTTGTTTTGTTGCATAAATGATGACCGGGCCTTTTGTTGATATAATGGCAAGATAATTCATTTTCAAAAAAATACGGCATCTAAACCGTATAACTGCTGTTAAAAAAAACCGTTATCTAATATTATACATGGAAGACACCGGGTAGTGGTCAGATGTATTGGCCGTATTAAAATCTGGCACGGGCTGGCTTACATCGGTTCTGATCATTGCTGAAGAAGCGATATACCATTTATTCATATTGCTGCTGATCATTTGCTGATCAATGACAGAGTTTGGATAAAAAATAGTAGACTGGTAACCTGTTGTATTCAACGGCAAGGTAATCGGATTGTATCCGGCATCATTTACAAAATTTTGATAAGGAGAAGGCTTTCCTGCAACAATACTTCCATTCAAATGGTCGTTGAAATCACCAATGATCATTACATACTGATTGCCGTAATACCTGTCCAGGCTGTCTTTCATTTCTACAGATCCATTCAGCCGCCTAATATAGCTGTCATTATCTGCATTGGCCTTTGCATGAAGCAAAAAGAAATGCAACACATTTCTCTTTTCATTTATCACAACATCCGCCTTCAATAAAAATGGGAACCGCTGCGCGAAGTAATTATAAGCATTGGCGCTTAACCCCAAAAATGGCCGCACCGATACGTTTCGAAAGATATGACGGTTGTATACAAAAGCCAGTTTTTGCGCACCCCCGGCAGTTGGGTAAAAGGATATTTTATACCGAAATTCATCTCCCATCCCCGTGCGTATCATACGGCCAAAACGTGCCGTATCTACTACTTCGCAAATGCCGTAAAGATCAGCGTTTAAATACTTTAAAATTTTTGCCGCGTTTGTTTCCTGAACGTCCAGGTTCCCTTCAAACATGTCACTACTTCCAAACCATTCAATGTTCCAGTTTACAACGGTAATATTCTTATGAAAGTTTTTTAGCTGAGAAGTATCCTCTTGGCCTACGGGAGGATTAACTACGGGAGAATGGGTAATTACTTTTTTGCACGAGCAGGTAATTACCAGTATTGATATAATTAAAAGAAACCGGGTTTTCATCGGAAGCGTTGGAATATTAAATTTAATTGATTCTGGCGCCAAACAACAGGCTGCCAATGCGCACCACGTTACTGCCGCATGCAACAGCCAGTTTGTAATCGCCGCTCATACCCATGCTCAGCGTGTTAAATGTTGGCATAGATACCTGCATATTTTTGTATAAAGTTGCCAGAAATTCAAATTCAGCCCTAATTTTTTGCTGGTCATCACTAAAGGATGCCATCCCCATCAACCCGCAGATATTTACATAGTCTAGTGATAATTCGCCGGCTGTTATTTTACTGATCAAAGCGGTTACCTCATCTGCATCAAAACCAAATTTTGTATCTTCCCGGGCAATGTGCACCTGCAGCAGGCAGTTGATCACACGGCTATTTTTCCTGCCTTGCTTGTTAATTTCCTTCAGCAGTTTTTCACTGTCCACCCCGTGAATCAGGTGTATGAATGACGCAATGTATTTTACCTTATTGCTTTGCAAATGGCCAATAAAATGCCATCGTATGTCTGGTGGCGCGGCTTCGGCTTTTTCTAAAAGTTCCTGCACATAATTTTCGCCAAAATCTTTTTGCCCTAAGGCGTGCAAAGCCTCAATATCTGAAACGGGTTTTATTTTTGATACAGCCACCAGCGTTACGCCACCGGGCTGTAGTTGTGATAATATTTTCTGATAATTATCTTTATTAACGGACATTTGAACACTTGCTTTTTTACTGCACACAAATGTACACTTTTCTCTGCAGGCCTGTTTTCAACGTTAGTTTTTAGGCACCACCCGTGGCTTCAAAGGTTCGGGGTCAACCGCAGGGTCTGGCGTGGTTGGAACGCGCCTGAGCGAATCTACAGGCGGTCGCTGTTCTGTTGATTGAATTTCACGCAGCGTTCGTTTTCTAACATTGGTAAACAACTCTCCCAACTTGTCAAATTCTCTTCTAAAAGAAAGCCCCATACCTGTGCGTTGCAGTTTGGCAGCTCCGGTGTTGGAGCTGGTAATCAAATCAAGGCTCTCGCGGTAAAACAGATTTGCACGAATGGTTCCACTGTTGTTGATCAGCCATTCCAGCGTTACATCAGGTAAAAACTGCACGGTTTGCTGCAGCGATGATTGCAAAGGCACTTCCATTGAACTTCCCAAAGAAATTACAAATCGGTCGTTGAACAATGGCACCCGCAGCGCACCGCTTAAATTGGCCTGGTTGATATTAAAGCCTGTGCTTGATGTAAGAATGTTTCTGTTATAAACGCTGCCGCTGAAGACCACGCTTACTTTTGCACCTAATAGTTTTGCCAGTTCATTGTTCAGTTTTTTATTGATCTCGTTGAACAATATTCCTGATAAACTTGAAATGGTGTTATAACCCAACTCGTTCACTGCACTGCCAAATTCGCCAGCGGCGCTTGCTACACCTGTTTCGGGCGGTGCAAAACTGTTGAATACGATAAGATAGGTTACCTGCCGGGTTACTTCTTCGGGCCTGCGCTGCACCTGCGCCAAAGCGTTGCCCACATTAAAATCGTTGTTATACCTGCTGTTAGGGTCCAGTTCAATACCAAACTGAAAATCGGGTTTGAATAAATTACCCGAAAGCCGCGCGGTTACAAACACGTTTTCACGCGTGTTGGCATAGCTGGCGTCAATATCTGATCCCGCGGCGAGCGGTGCAAAACTTACGCGTTCAGCCTTATATTGAGCATTAAAATTAATGGTAGCATTCATTGGGTCGCCGTTCCAGGAAATAAAATTCTCGGTCCCTTTGATGATCTCAAACGGCCGTTTAAAAAATGACTGAAACGTATAATTGTAGCTGCCTTCTTCAATATCAAATCGCCCGCGTATGGCCAGTGGTTCACGCGTGCCCGATCTTACGTTTAAAGTTCCGTAGCCACGCCCTTTGATCTCATCACCTGTAAGATCATCCATTACAAACTTCATCAACACTTTGGGATTGGCTGTTACGTCAAGCTCGTATATCATGTTTGATGCCGTAGCGCTCCTGTAAATGCTGTCTGCCATGGCCTCACCAAATTTTCTTTCCACCAGCCATTCGGGCATCTGGCCCGCGCGGCTGTCAGCCGAAGCAATGGTAAACGCGCTTTCATCTTCATCCGATGCAATGGCATCAATCTTCATATAAGTATTATCAGCCGGGCCAAGCAATACAAACGATCCGGTGGCTTTTACATCTCCGTAAAACAGGCGGTTATCATTGTATGTGGTTCTCAACACCTGTACCGGGCGGTTATTTCCGGCATCGCGCGTGCCGGGTTTACGCGTAGAGACGGTGATATCAAAAAACATATCGTCAAACGCATTGTGCATAATGCTGCCCATCAGATAAACCGGATGGCCGGTTACCGTATCGCGCAATACAATATTATCCAGGTTGATCCTGTCTTCCAGCAATTCTATTTCCCTGTCTTCTATTTGGTAATAGCATTGTGTAAAATTTACTTTAAGTCCCGCATTTTGCAGCCGCCCTTTGCCCACAACATACAACGCGTTAAGTGGGCCGCGTATTTCAAAATTGCCGGTCACATCGCCGCTCACGTCGGAGAAAAGTACATTTAGGAAGCGGTTGAGGTATTTCAGATCAAACCGGTTCGCGTTCAACGCAATCACATTTTTTTGCTGGCTTTCTTTATCCTTCAGGTACAGGTGAATGTTGAAAGCAAGGCTTTTCTGATCCGGGCTGAGGGTTTTGCCATTTACCATTAACTCCCGTGTAAGCGCATCATAAACAAATGTTGCCGTTACATCTCCCAGAGAATCATTGTCAAATCTTATTGCCCGTCCAATAAAATCGTTCGAGATCACCCGCATGTTTTTACCCGGGTTTTCAAGCATCACGCTGGCAGTCACCAATCCTTCAAGCCGGTTGCGGGGCAAAATGTACGGCGCTACATCTCCCAAAATCAGGTTTTGAATGTCAATAGCTATATCGTTCCAACTTCCCACATCCGAGGGCAACGTACGAATACGAATTTCCTGATTGCCTTCTCTTAAAAATAACATTCCATGCGCCGGAGTATTTCTCCTGAACTCTAATTCACCTTTTTCATCTATTTGCCAGGTTTTGCCGTTCAGTACAAAACTTGATGGTTCAAAAGTTATGTTCACACCATCGTGGTAAGTTTTAACTACAGCATTCAGCCGGGCCTGATCAACTGTGGTATTGCCCCCTGAAAATATTTTTACGTTAGAAACATCATTCTGTGCAGTAATATCAAACGTTGCCAAAGGAATATTAAGATTGTCTCCTATAGTGATATGGGTGGTTTGACCGGTTACCTGCAGTTTTTCATAATTGCCTTCGGCCTTTATAACGGCATCAGAAAAACTGTATTGCTGGTATTGAAACCAGGGCACATTGGCGTTCAACGACAGGCCGTTTGTTACGGTATTGATGCTGCCCGTGATGTGGCTGTTGTTAAAGCCATACAGACTGCTGTCTATAAGATGCATATAATCTTCTACAATAACAGTACTGATGTCAAATGAAAACACCTGGTTTTCGGGCATTTTTGCCGGCGCCTTTATGTAGGCGGGATAATACCTGCTTAAAAATAATTTAAATGAATTGGGCAGGTCACTTATATTAAACTGGCCTATAAGGCTGGCGCTAAATTCGTTTGACTGCACATTAAGGTGTTTTTCTCCATCAATAATGACCGATGTTAATGACAGCGAATCGAAAGATAGCGGTTTACCGTTATTCATTACTATAGCTTGGCTGATGTTGGCACTGCCTAAAAAGTCATCAATATTTTTGCCAGTAAAGTTAGCATTGATGCGTCCTTTTATAGAAAGATCAGTGCCTGTAAAATTCAGTTCTTTCAAATTCAAGGCGTCTATTTCAGCCAGGAAGTTGAACACGGGCAGGTTTTTACTGTAATTAACAAGGCCGTTCAGCGTAAGCCTTGCGTTAGGATCGTTACTTTTGATATGACCGTCAAACACGTTGCGGTTCACTTCACCATCCAGCGTAATATCCTGATAGCGGTAATTATTAAAATCTGCATACCTGATCTTTGACTCAATGGCAATATTTCCTTTTTGCGGGTCGAAGCCGGCGCCTTTTAAGCGGGCGTTCAGGCTTACATGCCCAAATCTTTTATCGTTGAGCAAAGCGCCCAGGTTAAAATCAGGCGTGGAAACATTACCAGAATAAATGGCATTTCTACCGGCAGGCAACTTCATATTTACATCTGCCACCACTTTGCCCAACGCTGTATTAATAGTACCTGAGGTTACAAAATCTTTGATAAAGCCAGTAAAATTGCCTGTGAAATGGAGATACTGCAGGCTGGCAAGGTTTGGACTTGTGATCTTTTTCAATTCAGGTACAAATGCCACCGCATCCGTAAAAGTAGTTTTTAGCGGCGCGGCAGCAATATTTAAAAATGTGTTCTGAATATCAGGCAAACCATTTAGCGAGGCATTTCCGACGAAAGAAGTATTTGGCCCAGCATTGATGATAAGCCCCCTGCCATTAAGAGCAGCCACCGGGCCGGAGATGCGGCCCGAAAGCGTAATGTTTTTCTTCCAGGTTTTTAAAGCCGGTGCAAAATAAGCAATGTCATCACTATTAATTTGCGATCGGTCAAACACGCCGTCCATTCTTACTTTATTGATAAAATCGCTCATGTCTGCAAACTTTTCAAACCGCATACTAAAGTAATTGCGCAATGAACTGTTATTGGTAAGGATGTCAAGGTTTTTAAAAGTCATTTCCTGCGGTGTAACTTTCGCGTTGGCGATCAAATGCTTCACTTCCAAACCGCTTCGCTCGTGCGTACTCAGGTTAATGCGGGCCGTAATGGTATCTCTGCGCCATGCAACATCCTTAAAGTCGCCGTATATCTTTGAAAACTCAATATGCTGCGCGTCAAACGCACGCGGGTCTAACGGCCTTGAGTCATTGTCGCTTTTAAATGTTCCGTCTCTAAGCGATACAAGCCCGGCTTGAATGCTCCAGTTATCCTTATTCCATTGTGGCTTTGTGGAATCTATTATAGCAACCTGCATCACCTTCTCAACAGCATCGCGTGGCTTTGCTCCTTTGTATGCCCGAAGCGCGAAAAACGGTTTGTTGATGTGCAGTGAACTGATATCAATAACCTTATTATTAAAATCCACGTTCCGGGGGTTGGTGTGCAGAGATGAAAGCGCTATGGTTATGTCTTGCCCCAGCCAGGCGTCACGCTGCCTGACGTGAATGTTTTGAAAGTCTACTTCTTTAAAAGCAATACTGATGGCATTGTCTTTTTTGGGCTTCTTTTCAGCCGCAGGCGAAGTAAAATAATCCAGCAGAAACTGATGCCTCCAAACCGAATCATCTCTTTGCAGGTTGATGTAGGCATTTTTTAGGCCGATGTATTTCAGTTCAATATTCCTTTTCAGGAAAAACCAGTCTGTAATATTCACAGTCATTTCTCCCGCGCTGAGGATGGTATCTCTTTGCCTGTCTTCAACCAGCACGCCCAGCAAATGCATTTTATCGAAAAATGAAAAATCTACCCGTTTGATCTCTATTTTGGTTTGCAGATCCCGGGAAAGCCTGCCTGATACTTTTCCTATGATCCAGTTTTGAACAGGCGGTGTTTGTATCAAAAACCACCCGGCAGCCAACAGTAAGAACAGGGAGGCCAGCGTGATGAGTAATATTTTTTTGAATTTCTTCAGGGATTGTTCAGATTAAATTATTTGTAAAAGTAAATTATTCAGTTGCTTGAAGCAAATTTGCACGCACTGTTCTGTAAAGCAGAAGAAAAGTGCCAACCTTATTCCAATACAATCAGGTGTAACGGTCAGTAATTTCGTATTCAAATCAAATATTTTGACATGATAATAAATAATACATTTACATTCTTGTATCAAAAGCTAATGTAATGATGTTTTACGTATGGCAAACGTATCATTTAAGTTTATATTGTAAATATAACCGCTGTTTGTGAAATATTTTATTGGCATAACTATTCTGCTAAGTTGTTTTCTTTCTGCTAACGCGCAGGAATTTGGCGGTAACCGGTTTTCTACCCGGTGGTGGCAGTTGAATACTGATACAGCACGTATTATTTTTCCCGAAGGAACAGACACGGTCGCCCAACAAATTGCTCATATCGTTCATTCCGTGGCGGCTAAAAATTTGATGCCACTGGGCAACCGGTTGCAAAAAATCAATATTGTATTACAACCGCGCACGGCAGTTTCTAACGGCTATGCAGGCCTTGGCCCTTACCGCAGCGAATTCTTTATGACGCCGCCATCAGACAATTTTAGTTTGGGTACTGTAAACTGGGCCGCGCAGCTTGCCGTGCATGAATACCGCCACATTCAGCAATACAATAATTTTTTCAACGGCACAAGCAAAGTGATACACCATATTTTAGGTGAAGAAGGCTATGCGCTTGCCATCAACGCCTCCATTCCCAACTGGTTTTTTGAAGGCGATGCGGTGTACCAGGAAACCATTCTTTCTCCACAAGGTCGCGGCAGAATGCCCTCTTTTTTAAAAGCATATCCGGTGCTTTGGCAGGCAGGAAAAAATTATAGCTGGATGAAATTACGCAACGGTTCATTAAAAGATTATGTACCGGGGCATTATGAACTTGGGTACCTGCTGGTAAATTACGGCTATGAAAAATATGGTCCAGAATTTTGGGCAAACGTCACCAAAGACGCCAGTGCTTTCAAAGGCTTGTTTTATCCCATGCAAAGAGCCGTGAAAAAATATTCAGGACTGCGGTTTAAAGACTTTACGAACCAGGCTTTGGATTATTATCGTGATTTTTATAAACAACATATAGAACACCAGTTACCAGATACCAATTACCCATTACAGGGCATCAGTCTTTCTAAAACAAAGGCACAATCTAATACGAGGAAGCAGGCATTGGTTTCTAACATTTATTATCCGCAACAAATGTCTGTTGACTCCGTTGTTTATTTAAAAAATTCATATACGCAAAGGCCTGCGTTCTATATAAAAAATAATAACACCGAACAAAGGCTGCGCTTTCGCGACATAAGTATTGATGAACAATTCAGCTATCGCAATGGCAGGCTGGTATATGCAGCTTTTGAATCGCACCCGCGCTGGCAATGGGAAAATTACAGCGTGATCAAAGTGCTGGACGTAAAAACCAATACGCAAAGAACGCTGCAACATCAAACCAATTATTTCAGCCCGGATATTTCAGAAGACGGCAAAACTATTGTTGCCACCCAAGTTTCGCCAGGCGGCAAGAGCTCATTGTTACTGCTCAACAGTGAAAATGGACAAATTGAAAATACTTTTTCAGCTGACAGCATCGGCTATTTTGCAGATCCTAAATTTTGGCGGGATGGAAAAGTAATTGCTGCAATCCGCCTGCAAAATGCGAAAAGTTTTATCGGGCTGATCAATTTCGAAAATCATTCCATCCGACAAATAACGTCGCCTTCATTCAACACGGTTGGGTATGTAAGTGTGCAGGGTGATAATGTTTATTTTTCTGCTTCGCAGGGATTGAAAGATGAGGTGTTTTGTACGAATATATTAACAGGCGACCTTCAGCAACTCAAATCACCGCATTTGATTAATCATTTTCCCAATGCCGGTTTTAGCCGCGTCAATTACAGTTTTTTTACGGCCTTCGGTTATAAGCATCAATCATTAAAAGCTGAAGAAAGCATTTGGGAAACGGTAGATGAGAATCATTTTACCAATTCACAGGCAGGTATTGTTTCATCAAATCATAGCAACACATCTGGTATTTTTGATGCCACACCCGCCAGAACATTACCTTTGAAACGCTATGCAAAACTTACAAGGCCTTTCAACTTTCATAGCTGGCGCCCCAACTACGATGACCCCATTTTTGATTTTTCCATTTATGGTAATAATATTTTAAACACAGTAGAAACAGTGCTGCAATACCAGTACAATCAAAATGATGGCAGCCACGCCGTTGGAGGATCTTTAATATATGGCGGACTTTTCCCGTTAATCAGTGTTGGTTCAAAATATACTTTTGACAGAAATATTACTGTTGCCAATAATTTGAAGCTGTGGAACCAATGGGATAATTATGCCGGCATAAACATTCCGTTGAACTGGAGCAGCAATCAAACCCAAAAATCTTTTAACTGGGGTGCTACTTATTTTTACCGTACAGACTTCAACAAAGGTTTTTACCGTGATACATTTCGCACGATTAAATTTGGATATTTATTACACCAGCTTTCATGGACACAGCAGGTGCAGAGGGCCAGGCAGCATATATATCCTATGTGGGGCTATAATGCCAGCACTCAGTTTCGGCACACACTTAACTTTTACAATGGCTGGCAACTATATGGCCGTGGCACCATTTTTACACCGGGCATTTTTGCAGCACACAGTTTTTATGTAACAGGAGCTTACCAACACGATGGGGAAAGAGACCGGGTGTTTGGCAATCGCTTTCCCTTTGCCAGGGGTTATAATGCTGTAGATTCTGCGCGGCTTTGGGGATTGAGCTTTAATTATCATTTACCCGTGGCATACCCAGACCTGGGTTTCGCTAATCTTTTTTACCTGCAAAGGGTGCGGGCAAACCTTTTTTACGATTATTCGCAGATTTCTGGTGTAAAGACTTCTTTTAAAAAAGACCTTATAAGTGCCGGAGCAGAATTATTGTTTGACACAAACTGGTGGAACCAGCACCTCATAACACTTGGCGTACGAAGCGGTTACCTGTTAAAGCCAGATCCATTAACA
This sequence comes from Bacteroidota bacterium, assembly GCA_023423285.1. Classification (GTDB taxonomy): domain Bacteria; phylum Bacteroidota; class Bacteroidia; order Chitinophagales; family Chitinophagaceae; genus Niabella. The sequence continues at coordinate 6,616 of JAFAFV010000100.1, read as the reverse complement.
AAAAATAAAAAGTTTTTTATTGAAATGGTATTACCGGTTAGTTTGATACCACGGTAACAATGTAGATTTATTATTTTGCTCTATTAACCCTCACTATGGCAAAAATCAATATCTAATTTTTAATTTACCTGCAGAAGTGTTTATGAAAGGCTAATGTTTATTGGTGCCTGGCAGTTTGGTATGTTCATAATAAGGCACTTCATCATGGCTGGTTGTTTCCTGTTGGTTCCAGTAAGCCTGTGTAACCACACGGCCATCGGTTGTTTTAAGCAATCTTCCAAATATAGCATTGATCGCATTAAACCTTAAATCTGTAACACCCAGCACAAATAATTCAGGGGCGGGGGGCGCTACTTCCTTTTGAGGCGGCAAACCTGTTTCTGCTGCTATTGTAGCTACAGGATTTGCCCCAACCTTTGGCGGCGACGCAGGGATAATGACCACAGTATAACCATTATGCACCAGCAGATCTTTTAAAAACATAGCTCGTGTGTTTGAAATATTCTTTTCCACTATGGCGCATTTAATGCCATCCAGTTCTTCAAATTCATGATTCTTATTGATTGCCATTTGCTAAGTTTAAAAGTTGATAAGTTGTAATGTTTAGCAGTCAAACATATTATCCCCAATGACCATCCAACTTTAAAAGGTAAATTCTCACCAATGTGTTTTCACTAATAAGCTAACATATTCATACATGCCACCGATCAAACCAGTTAAAATAATCCCCAATACACAAATGCCCAAACCCAGCAACGGGCTGAAGTGCACACGCAATGCAGGCAATGGGTAAGGATTTTCATCCATAAACATTGCTTTTACAATACGCAGGTAGTAATACAATGCCACTACCATATTGAGTGCGGCAATAGTTATAAGCAAATAATTTGCCGTGCCGCCAGCCCCTGAAAGAATTAAAAAGAACTTTCCAAAGAAACCAGCAGTGGGCGGTACACCAGCCAGCGAAAAGAGCGCAATGGCCATTACCCAACTGAGTTTTTTATTGGTTTTATAAAAACCTTTATAATCGCTGATGTTTTCTTTTCCCGTTGCGGCGCCTACCACGTTGATCACGCCAAAGGCTGCCAGGTTAGAAAACAGGTAGATCAAAACAAAATAAATAAGCGAAGTAGTACCAATGGCTTTGCCCCCCAGAATGCCAATTAATATAAAGCCTATCTGTGCTATGGAAGAGAACGCCAGAAATCTTTTGATATTTTGCTGGCGCAACGCAAACAAATTTCCGATAACCATGGAAGCCACTGCCAACAAGGCCATCATGCGATACCAGTCAATTTGTAAATTTTCAAATGCAGTGAAGAAAACAGTTGCCAACACAAAAATCATACTGCCCTTAGAGATTACAGAAAAATAAGAAGTAACCGGTGTGGGCGCGCCTTCATACACATCTGCTGTCCATAAATGAAAGGGCACGGCAGAAATTTTAAAACCAAAGCCGGCAAGAATGAGTATGAGTGCCATAGTGAGCATGGGACTATCACTTAAACCATTATTAAGTGCGGCATAATCAACCGCGCCGGTTGCGCCATACATTAAAGAAATACCAAACAATAAAATGGCCGATGCAAAAGCAGAAGACATGATGTATTTCATTGCCGCTTCGGAGGAGCGCCTTTTTTCCAGGTCGAAATTAGCAAGCGCAGCCAACGGAATGCTTGCCAGTTCAAGCCCCAGGTACAACATCAACATATTTTGCGAACTGATCATAAAGAACATGCCTAGCAGGGTTGAAAGCATTAGCACATAAAACTCTGCGGCGTGCTTATGTGTTAACAGCCAGTTATATGATTGAAGCGATATGATGAGCACGCCAATGTTGAGTATGTTTTTTTCAAGTGTCAGCAGTTCATTTGTGTAAAACATGGTTCCAAATAAATTGCCGGATGCCTGTGCCACAAAGCCGGCAGCTACGTTTAGCGTCAGTAAAATATTGATCCATAGCAGCAGTTTCTGATTGCTCCATTCCTTAGCTGCCAGTTTTATAAATAATAAAACAAAGATGAGTACTGTTAGCACCAACTCCTGTTTCATTAAAAGAAAAAAATTCTCCATCAATAATTGTTTATTCTTTTACGAGGTGATGAGTTTCATAACCACAAATGGCAGCAGCCCCACTGCTAAAATGCCTGCCATCAATAAAATAGTTGCCAACTTTTCATTCCAGCGCGCATCCTGCAGCACAATGCCTGAATCGCCATTCACCTTTAGCGGACCCATTATGACCCAACCCACTGCTCTTAAAATATATACTGCTGTTACAACAATGGATGCGCAGGCAATAATTGTAGCTACATGATAAAATGTTTCACCCTTTTGCCAGCCGCCCATAAACACGGTTACTTCTGCAACAAAACCACTCAGCCCGGGCAAACCCAGTGAACAGAGTCCCACAATAATAAATGCAGTAGAAATGAAAGGCGTTATTTTCAATAATCCGCTCATCCTGGTAACATCTCGGGTGTGCGTGCGGTCGTAGATCATACCAATTACGGCGAAAAAGAGGGCAGTCATCAACCCATGACTGATCATTTGCAGCACGGCGCCGTTGATAGCTGTCTGGGTAAGCAGTCCGATACCCAACAATATAAAACCATTATGGCTTACGGATGAGTAAGCATTGATGTATTTTAAATCCTTTTGCATCATGGTGGCAAAGGCCCCATACAAAATAGCAATACAGGCCAGCACAATGATGGCATCTGAGTAATAAGCAGCGCCTTCAGGCATCAGATGTGTAGCGGCACGCAAACAGCCATAGCCTCCCAACTTCATTGATATACCTGCCAAAAACATAGAGGCAGCCGTAGGGGCAGAAGAATGCCCGTCAGGCACCCAGGTATGAAAAGGGAAGAGCGCCGTAAAAATACCAAAGCCAATGAATACAAAAGGAAAGAAGAATTTTTGAATTTCGGGAGCAATATTTTGAGCTGCAATATGCATCATATCAAAACTATAATTGCCGCCAATACTACTGTTGAAGTATAAACCGGCCAATCCCACAAACAATATGGCCGAGCCGGCCATCAACATTAAAGCCAGCTTCATAGCGCTGTATTCTTTTTTACCACTGCCCCAAATGCCGATGAGTAAAAACTTAGGCACCACCGCTATTTCAAGAAAGAAGAACATTGTGAATAAATCCAGCGAAATAAAAAAGCCGTAAGCGCCCATGGCTAAAAACATCAGCATAAAAAAGAATTCTTTATTCTGCTTTTCCAGCTTCCAGGAAACCAAAACACCTGCCAGCACTACAAAAGCTGTAAGTACGATCATGGCTACCGAAACGCCATCAACCCCTATATGATAGTTGATATTTGGCAACCTGAACCATTCATGGTTTTGCTCAAACAGGAATGCGGCTTTGTTCACTGATCTTTCTTTGGTGAACTGAAACATCAGGTATAAAGCCAGTAACATTTGTACAGCAGCTCCTGCAAGGGATACTACTTTCGCCATCCTGCCTTTTACCAATAAAACAGTTAGTGCAGATAAAAGAGATACAATAATGAGTAATGATAAGTTCATATTCCTATTTCCAGATGTAAATAAATAAGATAAGTAACAGTGCAATACCACTAAAAAAATACATGGCATAACGCTGCACACGGCCACTTTGCATGCCTTTAATACTTTTTGAAATTTCATAAGTGCCGCTCGCAATTTCATTCACGGCGCCATCTACCACTTTTTTATCAAACCATGCCGCCGGCCTGCCGAACCATTTAAAAACTATGCTTTTTGTAATAAACAGGTACAACTCGTCTACATAAAATTTATTTTTTGAAGCGTTATACAACCCACTTAAGGATTGCGCCATGTTTTGAGAACGCCCGCGCTCTTTCTGATACATCCACCTGGCAACGGCAATTCCTGCAAGTGCTACCACTACGGGCAGAATGGAAAACATCAAATGCAACTGCAGTTTTAAAGGACTTCCGTCAGCGCTTACAAATTTTCCGAAAGGAATAAAGCCTGCGCCAATGGTGCAGATGGCCAGAATGATGAGCGGCAGCTTCATGGAGAATGTGCCTTCTCCATGAGAAGCGGCATGTTGTGCAATATTTTCTCCTGCGTCTTTTCTCCAAAAAATAGAAAAATACAACCGGAACATATAAAACGCGGTAAGGCCAGAAGTAAATAAAGCTACAATGTACACCAGCATGTCTTTATTATAAGCTGCCAGTAAAATTTGTTCTTTACTAAAAAATCCTGCAAAAGGCGGAATACCTGCAATGGCAAGACACGCAATCAAAAATGCCATATTTGTTATGGGCATGTACTTTCTCAATCCGCCCATCTGCTTCATCTCGTTACTGTGAACCAAATGAATAACTGCTCCGGCACAAAGAAATAATAGTGATTTAAAGAAAGCATGTGTAAACAGATGAAACATAGAGGCCGTATAGCCCAGGCTTTGTTCACCATTGGTACCACTTACTCCAAGCGCAAACATCATAAAACCAATCTGGCTCATGGTAGAGTACGCGAGTACGCGTTTGATATCGGTTTGTGTACAGGCGATGACCGCTGCTAATAAAGCAGAGAATAATCCAACTGTCAGCACGATCGTTAAGGCCACACCATTCAGCGCAAACAGGGTAAACAGTCTTGCCACAAGATAAACTCCCGCTACAACCATGGTTGCCGCATGAATTAGGGCCGAAACCGGTGTAGGGCCTTCCATGGCATCGGGCAGCCACACGTGCAGTGGGAACATGGCACTTTTACCAGCACCTCCCATAAAAATTAACGTAAGTCCCCAGCTTAAAGCGCTGATGCCTAAAAACGATGCTGAAGTTGCCGCCAGGTATGCTGAAGACTGCTGCGCAGAAAGTGTTTGAATAATCGTATTGAAATCCAGACTATGACCGTAATAAGCTATGATGAGGATACCGATTAAAAAACCAAGATCGGCAAAACGCGTAACAATAAATGCCTTTTTAGAAGCTGCAACTGCTGCGGGCTTTTGAAAATAGAACCCGATAAGCAGGTAAGAAGAAACGCCCACCAGTTCCCAAAACATATACATTTGAAAGAGGTTGGAAGAAACTACCAGGCCCAGCATGGAAAATGTAAACAAGCCAAGAAATGCGTAATAGGTTGCAAATCTTTCTTCGCCCTTCATATAACCCAGGCTGAAAATATGCACCATCAGCGAAACAAAGGTTACCACTACCAGCATCATCACCGAAATCGGATCGAGCAGGATGCCAATATCAATGGATATTCCCTGAGAAAAAGTAAGCCAGTTTAATTTTAGCACCTCAATCTTAGGGTAAACGCCGTTTTGCAAGCCCTGTATAAAAAAATATTGCCAGGCTGTATATAAAGACAGTGCTGCAGAAATAGTAAGCACCGCCGTGGCAATTGCACCTGCTGCCCTGTTAAAATATTTTCTGCCAAACAAGCCAAGTATCACGAAACTGATGAAAGGCAAAAGGATGGTCCAGATGGTATACTCGTATCCGCTCATTACTTTAATGTTTTAATTCACTTGCCGCATCTACATCAATTGTTTTGTGCGAACGATACAGGTTGATAATAATAGCTATGGCCACCGCTGCTTCTGCGGCTGCAATTGCGATGATGAATATTGTAAAAAAGATACCGTCAAGCTGACCGGGGAATAAGTATTTATTAAATGCCACAAAATTGATGTTGACGCTGTTCAGCATCAGCTCAATAGCCATCAACATAGCAATAAGGTTTTTCCTGGTAAGAAAACCATACATGCCAATAAAAAATAAAGCAGTGCTTAATAAAATGATATGAGTTATAGGAACCATTATTGCTCGTCTTGTGTTTGTTTATTGTTGAGAAGAACGCCTGGTTTCATGGCCACTACAATACAACCTACCATGCATGCCAGCAGTAAAATACTTATTACTTCAAAGGGTAATGAAAATCCAGCTTCTTTATAATTCAGCATGGCTTCGCCAATTTTGGTTACCGAAGGATCAAATACTTCTTTGCTGGTAACAAAGGGGTATTGGCCAATGATTAAATAACCTAAAATGATTCCGAACAAAGCCGCAAGCGATGCAGAAACAATTCGCACTGCCGGAACTTTAGGCGCATCATTGCCGGCATGCTGGGTAAGAAAAATAGAAAAAATAATGAGCACAACAATGCCCCCAACATAAACCGTGATTTGAACGGCGGCTATGAATTCTACTTCCATCCAAAAATACAGCCCTGCCACGCCCAACAGCGTGAAAAGCAGAAATATGGCTGAACGGAATATTTTAGACGACGTGACCGATAAAAAACCGGTGATGAGGATAGCCGCCGCCAATACGTAAAATATGATTTGATGTGCTGTCAATTTATATTCTTTTTGGTTGTTTTTTTTTCATAATACTGCTGCTTCAGGTTGCTACTTTGCGGCTATTTATTCAATACCATCCCTGATCTTTGAGCCTGGTTTATTCAGGATTTTGGTCAATTCATTTCTGTCGTACACACTATGCTCAAAATCGTTCGACATTATGATCGCATCGCTGGGGCATGCCTCTACACACAAATTGCACATCGTACACATCTCAAGGCGATAGACAAACTGGTCAATAGCTTTTTTTCTTTTTCCGGCAGCAGA
>JAFAFV010000099.1 GCA_023423285.1 Bacteroidota bacterium | reverse complement strand
GTTTTTAATGTACCGTTATAAAACGGAAACCTGAAAGTAAGCACAGCACATACTAAGGCTAATAATAACCAAAGAGTTTGTTTACGTTGGATCATCTTTGACGGTTTATGAGTTAAACTTGATAACTATTATTATAATCCGGGATACAAAGGAAACTGCTCCATAAAATCCTTCACATCATTCTTCACAGTTTCTATAACTGATGCGTCATCAGTGTTCATCAACACTTTATCTATCAATTCTACAATTTGTACCACATCCTGCTCCTTCATTCCTCTGGTAGTAACAGCAGGCACGCCCACGCGAATACCCGAAGTTACAAAAGGCGATTTATCATCAAAAGGAACTGAGTTTTTATTTAAGGTAATATGTGCTTTATCTAAAGTTTCCTGTGCTTTTTTACCAGTAAGATTTTTGTTGCGAAGATCGATCAGCATTAGATGGTTATCAGTACCGCCGCTGATGATGTTATACCCTTTATCTACAAAGGCTTTTGCCATAGCCTGTGCGTTGGCAATAATTTGTTTTCCGTAAGTTTTAAAATCCTCGCTTAAAATTTCACCAAAAGCAACCGCTTTAGAAGCAATGATATGCTCCAACGGACCGCCCTGCTGGCCAGGGAATACTGCCAGGTCGAGCAGTTGTGTCATCGTGCGGGTTTTGCCTTTAGGATCTTTGTGGCCCCAGGGATTTTCAAAATCATTGCGTACCATGATGATGCCCCCACGCGGGCCGCGTAACGTTTTATGTGTAGTGCTGCTTACGATATGGGCATGATCAAACGGGTCGTTCAGTAATCCTTTAGCAATAAGGCCTGCCGGGTGTGCGATATCGGCAAATACAACAGCCCCGATCTTATCTGCTACCGCGCGTATACGGGCATAATCCCAGTCGCGGCTATAAGCTGATGCGCCGCATATGATCATTTTTGGTTTTTCGGCCAGTGCTTTGGCTTCCAACTCGTCATAATCTACAGTGCCCGTTTCTTTGCCCACACCATAAGCAACCACTTCATAATGTTTACCACTAAAGTTAACCGGGCTGCCGTGTGTGAGGTGCCCGCCCATGCTCAGGTTCAACCCCATAATTTTATCGCCGGGGTTCAGCACCGCAAAGAACACTGCGGCATTTGCCTGTGCACCACTATGTGGCTGCACATTGGCCCAGCTACAGTTAAAAATTTCTTTCAGGCGGTCAATGGCCAGTTGTTCAATTTCGTCAACCACTTCGCAGCCGCCGTAATAGCGCCGGCCAGGGTAGCCTTCAGCATATTTATTGGTTGGACAGGTGCCCATTGCTTCCATCACCTGCTGCGACACAAAATTTTCTGAAGCTATCAGCTCAATTCCATTGCGCTGGCGTTCTAATTCTTTATTGATAAGGTCAAAAACCCTTGTATCTTTTTGCATGCGGCAAAGTTAGGGATACTGGTTTTACGTATTGCATGAATTATTCACATAAAAATAAAACCACAATTAACCCGCTGCAAGGCTGCCGCAGGATAACAATAAATGTTGTATAATCGTATCTTTAGCAGCACTTAAATAATGCAATATGAGTCAACCCGCCATCAGCAAAGGTTTTTCTGCAGCTTCTTCCGTAACGGAAAACTTTCTATCTCAAATCCTGTCGGAGTGCAATACTGTTGCCATTAAAAAAGGAGATTTTATTTTACGCAAAGGAGAAGTAAACCTACAATCTTATTATGTGCAAAAAGGGCTGTTGCGCTATTACTCGATTGATGAAAAAGGCAAAGAACATATTTTACAATTTGCGCCCGAAGGCTGGTTCATCAGCGACCGGCAAAGTGCCTGCCAAAATACAAAATCAGATTTTTTTATTGATGCACTGGAGGATACAGAAGCGCTGGTAGTGCACGATCATTTTACGGTTCAGAAGGCAAAAGAAAACCCGGAATTTCTGGAGTTGAACAACCAGCTTTTACATAACCATGTGAGGCAGTTACAAAACCGCATCAACCAGTTGCTGAGTTACACGGCAGAAGAGCGTTACCTGGAATTTGTAAATACATACCCTAATTTTATGATGCGCGTGCCCCAGTGGATGGTGGCATCTTACCTGGGCATTACGCCCGAAAGCCTGAGCCGTGTGCGTAAGGAGCTTGCTGAAAAGTACCAAAAAAGGCAACGATGAATTGTGAGAGTATCTGAATTTAATTACTACTTAAAACTTTCTCATAAGCTTTGCGTGGCGTACCACGAAAGTAAACTTCGCCACAATAAGTATAGCCCAGCCTGTCTAGTATTTTTAACATAGCAAAATTGTCAAAATTGGTATCTACCTTAATGCTGTGCACAGCATTTGCCAGCGCAATCTGTTCAACCGCTTTCATAATAGCCGTAGCCACACCTTTACCTGTTGCGTCTTTGGCCACGGCCACGCGGTGCACCACCACGTATGCACCATCTGTAAGCCAGTTACCTTCAATGGCTTCATAAGCAGGTTCCTTGTCAAATATTACAGCGGCATAGCCCACTATAACGCCGGCTTGCGTAAACACATACCCGTAACCGTGTTTAATATCCGTTTTTACTGTGGCCATATTAGGATACCCATCCTGCCATTGCGTGCTCCCATCAGCTTTTCGCTGCGCAATAGCCCCCTGCAAAATTTGCCATATGCGTTCAACATCGCCTGCAATTGCTTTTCTATATTCCATAATCACTTTTTAAATATTGCATGTAAATTTACTTCTTACCATAGGTCATCGGAATCATGTCTTTTGTAAATGATATTTGCTATATAAAAATAAAAAAATATGGAAAAATACACTGTACCCGCAGCAACAAGAATTGGACACGTGCATTTAAAAGTTTCTGACCTGCAAAAAGCAATTGAATTTTACAGAGACGTGTTGGGATTTGAAGTGACGACTATGTACGGATCGCAGGCTGCATTTCTTTCAGCAGGTGGTTATCACCACCATATTGGTCTTAACACATGGCATAGCCAGGGCGCGCCGCATGCGGCTGCAGATGGCGTGGGATTGTATCATGCGGCCATCCTGTATCCAACCAGGATAGATCTTGCGAACATTTTTAAGCGGCTGCTCAGCGAAAGATACCCAATTAGTGGCGCCTCTGACCACGGCGTATCTGAGGCGATCTACCTGAACGATCCGGATGGCAATGGATTGGAACTATATTACGACCGGCCAAAAGAAGAGTGGCCCCGTGATGAAAACGGAAACATCAATATGTATACAAGAGCATTGGACATACAGGGATTGTTGGATCTGGCAGATTAAATGCATGATATGGGTTCAGGCTAATTAGTGATAATTTTTACAGCCTTTCTCAATTGCATACTTTTGCCGTATGCAGACTGATCATGATGTACAGATAAGAAAATACCTGCCTTTTATACTGGCCACTGCCATTTTTATGCAGATGCTGGACTCGACCATCCTCAACACATCATTGCCATCAATTGCTAAAGACCTGAACGAATCTGCACTGGACATGCAAAATGCCATCATCAGCTATGTGCTTACGCTGGCCTTGTTTATGCCTGTAAGTGGTTTCCTGGCTGATAAATTCGGCACCCGGAAAATTTTTGTATTTGCACTGATACTTTTTAGCATCGGTTCTTTGTTTTGCGCCATGTCGCAAAACCTTACGCAAATTGTCATTTCACGGGTGGTACAGGGTATGGGCGGGTCTCTGATGACACCTGTCGGGCGGCTTGCGCTAATGAGGACTTTTCAAAAAGACGAGTTGGTAAAAGCAATGAATTATGCCATCATACCGGCATTAATAGGCCCTGTATTAGGCCCGTTGGTGGGCGGCTACCTGGTAGATTATCTTTCGTGGCACTGGATATTTTTAATCAACATCCCAATTGGTATTATAGGTATTTTTTTGGGATTGAAATTTATGCCAGACTACACAAGCCCCGATTACCATTTTGATCTAAAAGGATTTTTGATCTTTGCAGCAGCATCCCTGTTTTTATCCATATCATTAGAACTGCTGGGCAACACTAAAAATATGACCCCGGTATTAACGGTGGCCATTGCGGGTTTTTTGATGCTGTATTTTTATTACCGCCATGCCCGTAAAACAGAGAACCCTTTGTTTCCTTTAACACTTTTCAAAGTACGCACCTTCAGGGTAGGTATTATTGGTAACCTGGTTACCAGGTTAGGCATCAGCTCTATACCATTGCTCATACCTCTTCTTATTCAAATTGCTTATGGTCAAAGTGCAGTTACTTCTGGTTGGATTGTGGCGCCCATGGCGCTTACGGCCATGTTTGGCAAGCCTGTAGTTTTACGCATTTTAAACCGCTTCGGCTACCGCCGCACCTTGCGCACCAACACAACCATCATTGGCGTTCTTATCATGGCGCTTGCTGTTCCCGGTATTCATCATTCCATTTATTGGTTTATACCCATTATTGCTATACTTGGATTTTTTAATTCCATACAATTTACCGCCATGAACACTATAAGCATTGCCAATCTTCGTATCTATCACACAAGCAGTGGCAACTCCTTGCTGGCTGTAAACCAGCAACTGGCAGTGGGCTTTGGCATAGCGCTAGGTTTACTGGTATTAAAAATATTTGAAAAACAAACAAATCTCGTTCAAGGCTCTTTACATAATGCTTTTAGATACACTTTTTTACTGATGGGCATCATCACCATTTTATCTGGCTTCGTGTTTCGCAGGCTGCACCGTACAGATGGTGATAACATGCGTGCCGAACACTAACGCATCACGTAGTGTGTTAAAATCTTTTGCACTTCGTAAACATCCACTGAGCGATTGAACCTTTTTACTATTCCGGGGGATTGCTCGCCGGATATCCATATTTTCAGTTCCGCTTCCAGGTCAAATGTACCTGCCGTTTCAACTGCAAAGCGGGAAATGGCTTTATAATTTATTGATAGATATTCACGCTTGGTACCTGTTATCCCCTGCACTTCAATTATAATCATGCGCTTGTTGGTAAATAAGAACGTATCTCTGATTAATTTAAAACCAATTTCAACACGCTCCTCTTCAATCAACAGCCGCTGGTATTTTGCTGTAATGTCTTCAGGTTTTACAATGCCCGCGTTGCCAAGTAGTGCAGAGAAAAGGCCCATGGATATTATAATTTTACTGACTTAGATTAACCCAATTTTAAACGGCGAAGTGAGTACGAATTACTATAATATAGTTAATAGTCTAATACAAACCGTGCTTATTCAAGACTACCTAAGCGCCTCTTTGAATAATTTTTTGATTACGGGTAAGAAGCAAATACAAAATTGATCCAATTACAGGCAAGAAAACAATAGCAATTACCCAAACAATTTTATTGTTGTTATCCTTAAAATCACTTCTAACCAAATCAATTAGTGTAATGATTGGTAAAATGATAGAAGGAAGAATTAAAAAGAATACAATTCCGAGAATGATAATTTCATTAGTGCCTAACATTGCAATTTGTTGTAGAAACTAAAATTAGGTAAATTTTAGATTCCCTTGATCGCTTTGATTACAATATCATTAATCTGATCAATATGAATTCTTTCCTGCTCCATACTGTCTCTTTGGCGGATGGTTACGGTGTTATCTTCTTTGGTTTGATGATCCACCGTTACGCAAAATGGTACGCCCAACGCATCCATACGGCGATAGCGCTTACCGATGGTATCTTTTTCTTCATAAAAACATTTAAACTCTGCCTTGTTAGCATTCATAATTTCTTTTGCCACATCAGGCAAGCCATCTTTTTTAGTAAGCGGGAAAACAGCCAGTTTAATGGGCGCCAACTGCGCAGGTAACTTTAATACAACGCGGCTGTCTTGTTTGTCTGCCGTGCTCAGGTCTTCTTCTGTGTATGCATTGCTCATGATCATGAGGAAAGTGCGATCCAACCCGATAGAGGTTTCAACCACGTAAGGAATATAATTTTGATTGATCTCTGTATCGAAATACTGCATCTTCTTTTTGCTGTATTGCTGGTGGTTGCGCAGATCAAAATCGGTACGGCTGTGAATGCCTTCCACTTCTTTAAAACCAATAGGAAATTCAAATTCTATATCGCAGGCAGCATCAGCATAGTGCGCTAATTTAATATGATCGTGAAAGCGGTACTTGGCCGGATCGGTGCCAAAGCTCAGGTGCCATTTCAGCCGCTCTTCTTTCCAGTACTCGTACCATTCTTTTTGTGTGCCGGGTTTTATAAAAAACTGCATTTCCATTTGCTCAAACTCTCTCATACGAAACAGGAACTGGCGCGCCACAATTTCATTGCGGAAAGCTTTACCTATTTGTGCAATACCAAACGGAATTTTCATTCGGCCTGTTTTTTGCACGTTCAAAAAGTTCACAAAAATACCCTGAGCAGTTTCAGGACGCAGAAAAATTTCATTCGCGTCTTCTGCCACGCTTCCCAACTGTGTGTTGAACATCAGGTTAAACTGGCGGATGTCCGTCCAATTGCCGGTGCGGCTGATGCTGCAAACGATTTTATTTTCTTCGATTAAGGTTTTCAACCCTGCATAATCATCTTTTGCCAGCAGGGCGTTCATTTCATCCAGCAACTCATCAGCTTTTTGATCTTCACCTTTTGCTTTCAGCTCATCTGCAAACGTTTCGATCAGATGATCTACACGATAGCGTTTTTTGCTGTCTTTGTTATCAATCATCGGGTCGCTGAAGTTATCCACGTGGCCACTGGCTTTCCAGGTGGTGGGGTGCATAAAAATAGCCGCGTCAATACCCACAATATTCTCGTGCATTTGCGTCATACTTTTCCACCAGTTGTCTTTTATATTTTTCTTCAACTCGCTGCCCCACTGGCCATAATCGTATACGGCTTGCAGTCCGTCGTAAATTTCGCTACTGGGAAAAATAAATCCATACTCTTTACAATGCGAAATGATCGCCTGAAATTTGTTGTCGTTCGTTGCCATGGGCGCAAAAATAAGGAATTTCGATATCGCCACAGGCGATATAATAATGCTGCGAGGCGAGGACGCCTCGCGGAACGGAGATTCATGAATTTACTCTAACTTCAATATCAAATAACAAATAATGAATTTTTCTCAACAACTCGCTCACCAATTTCGCGAAGCGCATTTGAATGGTAAATGGCTCGCAAATACAAACCTTAAAGAACAGCTTGAAAATACAACCTGGGAACAAGCTAATGAAAAAATTGGAGATCATAACCCAATAGCTTTACTTGCTTTTCACTTGAATTATTATATTGACGGTATTTGTCGCGTTTTTGAAGGCGGTACGCTTGACATCAGCGATAAATATGCATTTGATGCGCCTCCGATCAATTCATCAGAAGATTTGGAAGCTCGTAAACAAAAACTCTGGAACGACGCCGACCGCTTTGCAAAACTTGTTGAACAAATACCGGATGAAGATTTAGAAAAGCCTTTTGCAAACATGAACTACGGCAGCAATTATTTAAACATCAGCACCATGATACAGCATATTTATTATCATTTGGGGCAAATTGTTTTGGTGAGGAAGCTGTTAAAGTAGCAGCAAGAATTTCTTGCAAACCTGTACTTCGGATGCTTGTCGTATATTAGCAGGTTGTAATTCTTTTTTAAAAAAATGTCAGGCCATGTCGTCATTCTGAACGGAGCAAAGCGCAGTGAAGAATCTCCCGTAAGTTTGAGGGATTTCTCCTCATTCCCTTTGGTCATTCGTCGAAATGACGATGTTCTTTATAAGCCGCATTTATTTTATAGCTGCTAATAAATAGGCGAAACAGTTAGTTTTGAACCCCGCAAAAAAAAATAATCAAAATCGTAAATACCTCATCTCAAAAGGTGTGGACGGTTTTTTTGCATCGGTATACGATGTGTCTTTGTTTGTACTCAGGTTTTTTAAAGAACTGTTCTCTGCGCCGGTAGAAATCAGGGAAACCATCAGGCAGTGCTACATTGTAGGCGTAAAATCGCTGCCTCTTATTTCTGTAACCGGGTTGATCACAGGCGTGGTTTTTACTTTGCAGTTTCGCCCTGTGATGGTGGAATTTGGCGCAGAAGGCTGGATACCGGCTACCGTGGCAGTGGCCGTCATAAGGGCATTGGCGCCGCTGGTTACTTCACTCATTTGCTCAGGCAAAGTGGGCTCCAGCTTTGGCGCAGAGTTGGGCGCCATGCGCGTTACTGATCAAATTGATGCTATGGAAGTATCGGCAGTAAATCCCTACAAATATTTAATTGTATCGCGTGTACTGGCCACCACTTTCATGATTCCGGCACTTACCATTTATTTTGGTTTGATTTGCGGCCTTGGCAGTTTTATTCAGGTACACCAGGCAGACCAGACATCTTTTGCCGTTTTCATACAAGGCTTTTTTGAAAAAATAGATTATATAGATTATGCCTCTGCCATTTTTCGCTCGTTGGTTTATGGCTTTACAGTAGGCATGGTAGGCTGCTACCAGGGGTTTTACACCATGCAGGGTACCGAAGGTGTGGGCAGAGCCGCCAACCGCTCGGTGGTCATCTCTAATTTTTTACTTTTTATTGAAGAAGTACTAATCGTTAGCGGTATCACAATTTTCAGAAATCTTTTTTAAAGTCAATGAGAAAACCAGACAACATACACAACCAGGATATTGTAATCTCCACCCGGGGGCTTACAAAATCTTTTGGCGAAAAGCTGGTTTTGCGCGGCATTGATTTGGATTTGTATAACGGTGAAAACCTGGTGGTACTTGGACGCTCGGGCACGGGCAAATCTGTATTGATAAAAATTGTAGCGGGACTGCTTACTAAGGACTCGGGCAGCGTGATGGTTTTAGGGCAGGATGTGAGTACGCTTTCTAAAAAAGAATGGGAAGAACTTCGCCTGAAGATTGGCTTCTCATTTCAAAACAATGCCTTGTATGATAGCATGACTGTGGGCGAAAACCTGGAGTTTCCGTTGTTACGAAATGTGAAGTACTTAAGCGCTAAAGAAAAGAACAACCGGGTAATGGAAACGCTCGATTCAGTGGGCATGCTGGCTTCTATTAAGCAGATGCCGGCGGAACTTTCAGGCGGACAAAAAAAGCGGGTTGGCATTGCACGCACCCTTATTATGCAGCCAAAGATTATGCTGTATGATGAACCTACTGCGGGCCTTGATCCTATCACCAGCAACGAACTGATTGAATTGATTAATGAAGTGCAAAAACGGTACAAAACGAGTTCTATCATCATTACACATGATCTTACCTGTGCAAAGGCCACCGGCGACAGGCTGATGATGCTCATTGACGGCAAAATTGCCAGCCAGGGAAGTTTTGAAGAAGTGTTCAGTTCAGAAAATGAACAGATAAAATCTTTTTATGATTATAACTTTGTAGATTAATGAGTAAAGGTAAACATACACGTGCGGTTGTGCTGGGCATATTTATTTTTCTGGCGCTGGTGATATTTGTCGCAGGGCTTTTTGTAATGGGCGGCCAGCAAAGAACGTTTGGAAAAACCGTTACTATAAAAGCTTTGTTTAGCAATGTAGCAGGATTGAAAAACGGAAGCAACGTTCTTTTTGGCGGCGTAAAAGTAGGTATGGTTAAGAACATTGAATTGCAGGGTGCCAACAAAGTGCTTGTTGAAATGGAAGTGTACCGCGAGTCACAAAAATTCATTCCAAAAAATGCAGTGGTAAGATTGGGTAGCGATGGGATGATAGGTAATAAAGTTTTAGAAATTAACGGTGGTAACCCTGAAACTGGCTTTATACAAAACGGCTCTTTTTTACAAACCGGGCAAAGCTCTTCAATGGAAGAAATGTTTGGCTTGCTGCAGCTTAACGGGAATAATCTTTTACAAATAACCGATGATTTGAAACAGATCTCACGCAAAGTTTTAAACGGTGAAGGGTCCGTGGGCATGTTGATCAATGATCCTTCCATTGCCAATAATGTTCAATCCCTGTTAAACAAACTGCATGTTTCGGCAAATAATGCGGAGGCTTTAACACGAGACATTACAGCCTTTACTTCAAAGCTTGAACAGCCCGGCACAATGACGCATAATGTGATACACGATACCGTGATCTTTAGCCGCCTTCGCTCTACTACACGCCAGCTAGATGCTATGGCAAATGACGCGCAGGTGATTGTAAAAAAACTGGATCATACAGCCGAACAACTAAATAATATAGATAAACCCGCTGGTATGATGCTGAATGATGAACAGACTGCCAGCGATCTTAAAGAAGTGATCAACAACCTTGAAAGCGGTACTAAAAAACTAAACGAAACACTGGATGCGCTACGGTATAATTTTCTGCTGCGAGGCTCTTTCAAACGCATGGAAAGAGAAAAGCAGAAAGACAGTGCTCAATAAACATTACGCATTATTGCTTTGGCCATTATTCGGTTGGTAGCCTGAGGGTGCATCTCGATCATTCACCAGGTTTTGCAATTCCTCCTCATGAGCTGCATTGACTACAGGATCATTATTAAGCGTTTGAATTGAATCTTCATGTTCCATTTCCACCTGCTCTACCCACACAGCATATTGATTAGGATAAATGTTCATTCCATTGTTAATGGCAAAAACTCTTGTAAATGCAGCACCAACATAGAGGATGATAGAAGAATAATATACCCATAACAGTATGACTATAACCGTACCGGCCCCACCGTAAATGCTGCTAAGCCTGCTGCTGCCAAGGTAATAACTGATTAAAGATTTGCCGATCATAAATAAAATGGCAGTGGCAAATGCGCCAGCCCTTACAGCTTTCCATTTAATCTTTGCATCAGGTAATATTTTAAATATCAGCCCGAATAAAAAAGAAGTGATCAAAAAAGTAAGCACCAGGTTAGATGCATAAGCCAGCGCCACCTGCGTATCTGGCAAAGCGCGTGTAATGTGATTGCTGAGCGCATCCATGGCAAAATTTACCACCAGCGATACCAGTAATAAAAAACCAAGCGTGATTACCAGGGAAAAAGATTGCAATCTGTCTAACAATAATTTGAGCCACCCTTTGCCCTTTTTGGGTTTGGCTTTTAACCGCCAGATCATATTGATAGAATCCTGAATTTCTGCAAATACGCCAGTGGCGCCAAACACCAGCGTGGCCAGGCCAATGGTTGTTGTAAACCCTTTATTGGGGAACAGCGCGGCGTTGCCAATAATTTCCTGAATTTCGGCTGCAGCTTCCTGCCCGGTAAAGGCTGCTATTTGGCCATACAGCGCATGCTCAACTGCCTGGTGGCCCCAAAAAATATCGCTTACCCACACTACAACAATCAGCAGGCCCGGCAGCGAGAACAAAGTATAATAGGCCAGCGCAGCGCTCAGCTTCAGCACCCTGTTGGCAAAAATTTCTTCAACTGTTTGTTTAAAAATCGTCCAGCTTTTTTTAAACGGCATACCGTATTATTTTAATTTATCATTTTGTTGATGTCTTTGTGCATCGCGGGAGGTTTTCTTTTCTATATTTTTATGCAGGGCCTCGGTAAGGTTCACTCCTGTTTGATTGGCCAGGCATAATAATACCCACAACACATCAGCCATCTCATCTGCAAGGTTGCTTCCTTCTTCATTGGATTTAAAAGACTGATCTCCATATGTTCTTGCCATAATCCGTGCCAGTTCTCCCACTTCTTCGGTAAGAATGGCCATATTGGTCAGTTCACTAAAATATTTTACGCCAAAGGTTTTAATCCAATTGTCAACCTGTTGTTGTGCCTGTTGTATCGTCATTGCATGATTTTAATAAAGATTTATATCATCTGCGGGTGATGATTTATTCCTGCTGCATTTATTCTTTTAATTTACTATCAATCATAATCGTAACCGGGCCATCATTAAGTAACAGCACTTTCATATCAGCGCCAAACTCGCCGGTGGCAACGGGCTTTCCTAGGTCCAGGCTTAGTTGCACAATCATTTTTTCATACATGGGAATGGCTGTATCCGGCTTACTGGCTTTGATGTAAGATGGCCGATTGCCCTTTTTTGTAGATGCGTGCAGTGTAAACTGGCTCACCAATAAAATATCTCCGTCTACATCTTTTACCGAAAGGTTCATCACGCCATCCAGATCATCAAAAATTCTCAATTGTACAATCTTCTGGCTCAGCCAGCGAATATCTTCATCAGTATCGGCATCTTCTATACCCAGCAAAACAAGCAGTCCCGTTGCAATGGCGCTTTTTTCTACTTTGTTAATGGTAACGCTGGCCTGTGTTACGCGCTGTACTACGGCTCTCATGGTTTAAATGTAAAATGTAATGCGTAAAGCACAAAATTTTAAACCGATCGAAGGGGTTTTTACGATCTTCGTATCATGAATGTAGCGAAGGAAATACAATTTCAAACCACGCGCAGCGGCGGTAAAGGCGGACAAAATGTGAACAAGGTAGAAACCGCTGTGCTGGCAGCATTTCACATAGATCATTCATCATTGCTCACCGATAATCAGAAGGCAATAGTGCAACAAAAGCTTTCGAACAGGATTAATAAAGACGGTTTTCTTTTGGTTAAATCTCAAACATACCGCACCCAACTGGATAATAAGGAAGATGCAATAAAAAAGATTAACGAACTCATCAGCAAAGCGCTGCAAAAAAAGAAAGCCCGCATTGCCACCAAAGCAACAAAAGCCTCTGTAGAAAAAAGAATTGAAAATAAAAAGCGCCAGAGCGAAATAAAGGCTGGCAGGAGAAAGTGGAACAAGGATTTTTAATGCCTTAGTTTACTTTCTTTTTAATGCCGGCCACCTGCTGTTGCAAATCAGCCACAATATTGGCAAGCTGACCCACGTTCCAGTTTTGCATAGCGCCGGTTTTAGAAATTACATATTGCGCCTCCCACATTTCCAATACATCTTCAGAACTGATGGTGTATGGCTGAAAAGTAGGATTATCACTTATTAGCGTGAGTTTGTTTTTGGCTTTGGCATTTTTTTGTATACGCTTATAAACAATGCCGTCATTTCTGGAAACAAGAATACAGGCAGTATTATTTCTTACTGATTCCAATCCATCTACTTTTTCACCAACAATAATAGATCCGCTGGGGGTAGGCAACATAGAGTCTCCTATAATTTCGAACGCACGGTAATTACTACCCGAAAGCATGGGTAGTGTAAATGTGTTCAACTCATCTATAAACTCTTCATCGGCATAGCCTGCCAAGTAACCGGCGGCAGCTTTTACAGGAACAAATGGTATTTGAACCGGTGCGTGAGACATTTTTAAAGCGCGGCGGCGTGCCAGGTAATTATCAGTTTGTACGCTCAAATCCTTTCTCAGCAATTCATCAAGCGTCAGCTTAAACATATCTGCTACAATTTCAAGCACATCAATGCGCGGCTCGGCACGCTCCTCTTCATAAGCGCCCAGCAGTGAGCGCTTAATATTAAGCCTGCCCGAAAACTCATCCTGCGTCCATCCACGTAGCTTTCGTAAATACTTTAAATTTTTATTGGCTAATGACATGACTAATAAATTTAGTGCAATAATACTAAAAATCTTACCATTATCAAAAAATTTTTTATTTGCTTAATACGATCACCATCAGCACAACAATAGTAGCTAAAAGTGTAATCAGTATCAAAAGATCATATGTTTTCATTTTTCAACAGTTATAAAATGATAATACAGGCTGCGGGAGAGCCAGGGTTTCTTCTTTTGGCTTTGAATTCTTTCATTTATGGTTGAGCAGGAATTGCATTGTAATGGGTTATTTCCAAACTTGTCAAACATGATCTTTTTGTTGTATTTCAAGCTGTTTAAATAGGCAATATCCGTCTTCTGCTGCGAGATGTTGTATTTAGTAACCACCCAACTCCAGTTGATGTTCAGGCCCACCACCATGGCTACATAAAATACCCAAAACATTCTGTTCAGCAAGTAAATATTGGTTTTTATAAACATCAACTTATAACTGGTAACCACTAGCCCCGCAAGGCAAAGTATAAGAAAAGCATACACCCCCACTCTTTTAAAAGTAAGCCCGTAATGCCCCACATATTCGCCGGTTTTTAAAATAGCAATCATTACCAGTGCGGCATTGAGCGCAATCCATATATAAGAAAGCAGTTTAAGCAACTTTGCCTCTTTACTAAAGTTTGCCGGTGTATAAAACCAGATCATGATGACTGCCACGGCAATACCGATGGAGGCGATTAATACATAAACTCGCTCGTGCACTTCGCTGCTATAGCTCACTTCAGGTGTAAGGTTCGATTCTGTAGCATATACAAAAATGAAAAATAACAATATCAGGTTTAGTAGCAACAGGGTGATCTCGCCGCTTTTCCGCTGTAACATAATATTTGGGTAAAAATTTCCGGAAGATGAATGTTTGAGCCTTAAAGCAGAAAAATCATCCTTTAAATAAACGTTGCTTTTAATCAAAAATTTTGGAACGAACAGGTGAAAATAATTGAACATGAGGAAGAAGCCCAGGCAGGTAAGAAATATTATTTGCAGGATGTTAAAGTTCCAGTCAATGCTCAGATAGGATGCAAATGCATCGCTGGCCATACTGTAAAGCACCAAAAAAACCGATACAAAAATGGCAGGTATGATGAAAAAGGAAAACAGTTTACTCCAAAAATTTGAATACGCATTTTTAGAAACGCCCAGCCAGTTTTTTATAAACAACATTCGAAAAGGAGAGCTTGCATAACTGCAAAACATTGCAACCGGAAACGTTACAATATTTAACCGGGGAAACCTGGCTTTATACCCCAAAATGAGCAACGAAAAAAACAGTGGTACAAAAGATGCAAAATCTGCATACCAGGCGTATGCCGCCGCCGATACCATCACAGCCGCTGAAAGCAGCCAAAATGTTTTTGTTCGATGCTTTGTTAGCGTTACACTTAAAAGCAGCATCCACAATAATATCGCAAAGATGCTGAAATTGAGGGCGATATCCTGCCGGTAAAAGAGCAGTACAAAGGCGATAACACCTGTAAACAATGCCAGATTTCGTTTCATAAAATGATATATTTATTTATTAAAGTACTTTGCATTTCAAAGTATATGGATAAAAATTTTTATTTCAGCAGGTTTTCCAATGCATTGATATGCTGCACAAAAGCAGCCTTACCTTCTTTGGTTATCTTGTAAGATGTTTTCGTTTTTTTTCCTACAAATTCTTTTTTCACTTCTATATAATTTTTATTTTCCAAAGCATTAATATGACTGGCAAGGTTGCCATCCGTTACGTTGAGCTGCTCTTTCATTTCTAAAAAATCAACCCAACTGTTCACCACCAGCACCGACATAATGCCCAGCCGTACCCTGCTTTCAAAATCTTTATTTAATTTATCTATAATGCTCATCACTTATTATATCCGGTTTATACCCTATAATTATGAGTGGCCGGTCATTTGTATTTTTTATACATGTTCAGGCCATACACAATATGCAGTACACCAAAACCAAGCGCCCAAAAAACCAATCCATAGCCTACTAAAAACATGGCCACAAGGCCTAAAAATACCTCGCAATAACCCAGGTACTGAATGTCGGAAAAAGTAAATTTTGAAGCATTGATCAATGCCAACCCATAAAACACCAGCGTAGCAGGCGCCAGAAACTCTATGTTGCCATGGTATAACAGAGCTGCACAAAAAATACCGCCTGCCAGCAATGGACCAAATAAATTAAACAGCAATTGCCGGGTAGCATTGTTCCAAATGGCAAGGCCCTGCTTTTTACTTTTTTTTACGGTAAACCAAATACCGGCGCCAATGGCCAATATCAGAACAACCATTGCCAGCAATATGATAGAAATCAATGGTATTTTCTGCCCCAGGCTGAAGCCGTAATTGCCGTCAAAAAAACCAGATTGGGATAGCAGGTAATATGCAGCGGCTGCACCCAGCAGGGCAATTATACCTGCCATAACCCCCGAAAGGCCGCTAAGTGAAATAAACCTTGAAGAGCGCTCCATTATCCGGCGGATATGCTGCAGATCATCTTTTGGATCATTAGTCATAAAAAGTACTTTGAAATACAAAGTTAATGATAGACCTGTATAACATCCAAATTTATTTTTAGTTAAGAATGAAATGCCCGCTTCTCTGTTTCCGGTCAATTGATTTACTTTTGCACCCTTATGGCAAAGAAAAGAGTTACGAAAGAAAAACCGATCATTCTTGTTACTAATGATGATGGCGTGTCGGCACCCGGTATTCGCAGCCTTGTAGAAGCCGTCAAAGACCTTGGAAAAGTGGTGGTAGTAGCGCCAGACAAACCTCAATCAGGTATGGGACATGCCATTACCATTGGCCACCCTTTGCGTCTGTATGAAGTGGATATTTTTGATGGAATTGAAGCATACGCCTGCTCGGGCACACCGGTAGATTGCGTGAAACTGTCTGTTGACAAAGTACTGCACCGCAAGCCTGATATTTGCATCAGCGGCGTCAATCATGGCGCCAATCATAGCATCAATGTTATTTACTCGGGCACCATGTCTGCAGCCATGGAAGCCGCAATTGAAAGCATTCCGGCCATTGGGTTTTCTTTACTTGATTACAGTGCACAACCTGATTTTTCCGCATCGCAGCACTATGCCAGGTTACTGGTAAAAAAAGTATTAAGCAAAAAAATGCCACAGCACTTTTTGCTGAACGTGAACATTCCCAAACTACAGCCAGAGCAGATAAAAGGTTACAAAATATGCAAACAGGCTTACGCCAAGTATAAAGAAAGTTTTATAGAGCGCACAGACCCTCACAACCGCAACTACTATTGGCTCACGGGTGAATTTGTAAACTTTGACAAGGCAAGAGATACCGATGTATGGGCACTGGCTAATAATTATGTAAGCGTGGTACCGGTGCAGTTCGATCTTACCAATTATAAAATAAAAGAAAAGCTTGAAAAGGAATGGAATAAGTAACGCAATTATTTCTTTAAAAATTTAAAGCACAACCGATCAATCAAAAATTTTACATAATAGCCGGTGAGGCTTCGGGAGATTTGCATGGCAGCAACCTGATACGCGCCATCAAAAACATCAATCGGGGCGTAAACGTTCGTGGATGGGGCGGTGATAAAATGGCTGCTGCGGGT
>JAFAFV010000041.1 GCA_023423285.1 Bacteroidota bacterium | reverse complement strand
CGGTATCAATGCAGCACTGGGTTTAAATGTTAGAGTTACTGAAGGGTTCACTTTCTCACCTGAAATAACTTATTACCACGGGTTGGTAACAAACGAATATAACAAAGGCATTATGGGAGCGAACGCACCGGATTTTACACACAGAAACCTGGGTATTAGTATGGGCATGTCAATTAATTCTGACGCCATGAAAGCATGGAAATCGAAGATGCATAAAAGATAAAAATATTCCCTAATTAAAAGGTCATCTACAGGATGGCTTTTTTTATAAATTATTAGTCTATAATTTTGGTAGACTAATAATAGACTATTATTTTTGTCAAAATTTTTTTATGGCAAAGCCAAATCTACATACTGCCACCACTTACCATCCGCATCGAATGCGATGTTGTTGTAACTGCTGATTTACTACTTCTTCCCATCTTTTTATTTAAGCGATTATTAAACTACTTACAGGTGGTCTTAGCATTGCTGTGCCCTACCGCAGCACATAATCCTGGTGATGCATTCTAAGTGCCATCAACAAATCAAAAAAATCTAAAATGAAAAAAGTTTTTTTCACTTCTTTACTGTTTATTTCAGGAATTATATTTGCCCAAACCGAACCTGATTTTAATGCCCTTCAGGGTCGGATTATCAACGATAACAATCATGGCGTTCCCTACGCTAATATAGAAGTGCGTGGCGGTACAGCGCGCACTACTACGGATGCGGATGGACGCTTTGCATTTAAAGTGGATAAAAATATTCCGTATTCAATCTTTATTACTGCAGCAGGTTATATCCCGCTTGAGTTTCGAGTAAGAAACCGTGATGTTAATAATGTGCTGATACAACTACAATCTCAATACGAAACAGATACGATCATCGTATCATCACGCCGCAGGCGCGAAGTTTTGCAGGACGTACCCATTCCCATTTCGGTGGTAACCGGTGGCTTGCTCTCAGATGCCGGCGCTTTTAATGTAAACCGTGTAAAAGAAATGATACCCTCTGTTAACTTGTATTCATCCAACCCGCGCAATACCGCGCTCAACATTCGTGGGCAGGGCACTACTTTTGGTCTCACCAACGACGGCGTGGAGCCCGGTGTTGGATTTTATGTTGATGGCGTATACTTTGCCAGACCTGCAGCAACTACTCTTGATTTTATTGATGTGGAAAGAATTGAAGTACTGCGCGGACCTCAGGGTACTTTATTCGGGAAAAATACTACCGCAGGCGCATTTAATATTACCACGCGCAGACCATCATTTAAGCCGGGCGCAAATGTTGAAGTAAGCTATGGCAACTATGGCTTTTTGCAGGCTAAAGCTTTTGTAACGGGTGGCATCACCAAAAAAATAGCAGGGCGTCTTTCGTTTTCTGGTTCACAGCGTGATGGTTTGATTTACAACCAGACCACACAGAAATATACCAATGATATGAACAACCTGGGCGTACGCGGGCAATTGTTGTATCAACCTCATGAAAAAGTTGATATTGTATTATCCGCAGATGCCACAAGGCAGCGACCGGATGGTTTTGCGCAAATTGTGGCTGGCGTGGTAAAAACGCAACGCGCAGATTACAGGCAGTTTGAAAAGATAATTGCAGACCTCAATTACCAGTTGCCCACCCGAAACCCTTTTGACCGTATTATTGACCACAACACGCCCTGGCGCTCAGGTAATAAGCTGGGTGGAGCATCATTGAATGTAGATTACAAACTGGGCCGCGGAACGATCACATCTACAACAGCCTGGCGTTACTGGAACTGGGATCCTTCCAATGACCGTGATTTTACAGGGCTTCCGGTGTTGACGCTTTCGCAAGCTACATCCAAACACAAACAATTGTCGCAGGAAGTTCGGTACGCGGGCGATCTGCTGAGTAATCTAACAGGTGTGTTTGGTGTATTTGTAATTAGCCAGGATCTAAAAACCGATCCTGAGCATATTGAAGAGTCAGGCGCGGCGCAATGGCGCTTTTCACAAAGCTCCACCAGCAATCTGTGGCACACACCGGGTTTGTTTGAAGGCTATGGCATCAAAACCAGATCAAGGCTGCAAACCTTAAGCGGCGCTGTATTTGGTCAGGTAGACTGGGCCATCACGTCACAGCTTCACCTGTTGCCGGGATTGCGTTATAATTTCGACAGCAAAAATGTAGATTTTGACAGGAAAACCTATGGCGGTTTGCAGACGGACGACCCTGCACTACTGGCGCTTAAAAGAGCCGTATACACCGATCAGGCATTTAATACAAACACCACAAATACAAATGTTTCCGGTCACATAACGGTCAATTATAAAGCTACCAATACCATCAATTCCTATGTTACTTATTCTACCAACTACAAATCTGTTGGATTGAATTTAGGCGGCCTGCCCACCAGCAACGGCCAGCCAATGACAGAGTTGGCAACCATCAAACCTGAATATGTGAAGCATTTTGAAGCAGGCATTAAAACCACACCGATAGCGGGCGCTACTTTAAACTTGACGCTTTATAATACTGACATTAAAGATTTTCAAACACAGGTGCAAACTGCCGAAGTTGGCGTGAACCGCGGTTACCTGGCTAATGCCGAAAAAGTACGCATTAGCGGTGCCGAAGTAGATGCAAGTATTAGGTTTGGAAGTTCTTTAAATCTTTATGGCGCACTGGCTTATACCGATGGCAAATATGTAACCTTTACCAACGCGCCTGTGCCGCTTGAAGAAACAGGTGGCGAATCGGCTTTTAAAGATATATCAGGAGGCAGGTTGCCGGGCGTTTCAAAATGGACAGGATCACTGGGTGGCGAAGCCGCTACGCAGGGCAGATTCTTAGGTAACCTCGGCAATTATTTTTTAGCGCTTGATGGTTATTACCGCTCCAAATTTTCATCCAGCCCTTCACCTTCTGCCTACCTGAACATTGAAGGTTATTCACTTCTGAATGCACGAGTGGGTTTTAAAACCACTCGTGGCATCTCTGCTTTTGTTTGGGTAAGGAATGTATTAAATAAAAATTATTTTGAACAACTTTTACCAGCAGCGGGCAATGCGGGGCACTATGCCGCCGTACTTGGTGATTCTCGCACTTATGGTATTACGTTGAGGTTTATATTATAACCGCTGATCCATTCTAAATAAAAAATCCCCGAAGTATTTGTTTCGGGGATTTTTTATGTAACAGATTTTACCTTAGCCCGCTACTGCTGCAAGGCTTCTGAAATCCACACTAACCAATTTGCTTACGCCTGCTTCCTGCATGGTAACGCCATAGATCACATCCACGGTACTCATGGTCATTTTATTATGGGTTACAATAATGAATTGCGAATTGTTACTGAACTGACGAATCATGTTAGTGAAT
>JAFAFV010000238.1 GCA_023423285.1 Bacteroidota bacterium | reverse complement strand
TTATAAGCAACAAGGTATTTACCATAAGGCTTTTTAGAATCTCCACCTGGAACCATTAAGTGACCTATTGAATAGTAGGTTGGTACGCGATCTAATATTTTCAGATCTTTTACATTCCATTTTACTACTTCAGAAGAAACAAAGAAGGAAGTATAAGCATTTCCATTAGCATCAAATTCTGTATGCAAAGGGCCAAGGCCTGGTTTTTGAACTTCGCCGTGCAATGCCGCTTCATATTTTACAACTGGTATGCCTTCGTATTCCCCATCAAATGCTTTATCAGCAATTGCTTTTTGAAGTTTATCAAAACTAAATACAGGAATTAAAGCAGCCAGTTTTCCACTGCCAACAATGTATTCTCCGGTTGGGTCTACATCGCAGCCGTGTGGAGATTTAGGACATGGAATGAGATAAACAATGTCTTTTAATTCTGATACATCTAAAACGGTAACTTCTGTTTTAATTTCAGATTTTGCAGTATGAGTTTTCTCATCCCAGGTGTTGTGTGCATATTTTACTGATTGTTTTTTTCCTCTGCCTGCTTTAAGGTATTCTTCAGCTTTTTTCCAGTTCACGGCCATAATAAAGTCTTTATCTTTTTGAGATGCATTCACCTCTAAAAGTGTATTGGCCTGCTCTGTATTATAACATGAAAAGAAGAACCAGCCGTGAGACTTTCCTTTACCTGCATGGCTCAGGTCAAAGTTTACGCCAGGGCAGCGAAGCTGGAAAGCAATGTCCATTTTACCATCATCTTTATTTACACTGATAAAGCTGATGTAAGCCTTAAAGTTTTGCTTATAAGAATCTATGGGAACGTCTCCATCAACATAATCCGGTGGAACGCTAAACCTGGTACCTGCTATCACGTACTCGGTATTTTCAGTAATAAAGGGAGAAGAGTGGTTACCGGCGCTGTTAGGAAGTTCAAGTATCTCAGCTGTGCGGAATGTTTTTAAATCTACCCTGGAAACGCGCGGCGTGTTATTAGCATTACCAAACACCCAGCGTCCGTCTATTTCGCCATTGGTTTGGCTGATCTGCACGTGGTGGTAATCATCCCATGGAACAAAACCATGGGAAGTATTCAGCATGGGTTTGGTTTCTTCGCTATAGCCGTAGCCTTTTTCAGGGTCAACAGAAAAAACTGGAATAACGCGCAGCAACCTGCCGCTTGGAAGGCCGTAAACGCTTAGCTGACCGCTAAAGCCGCCAGATACGAAGTTGTAAAATTCATCGTATTTGCCAGGGGCCACGTAGGTTTTAGAAGCAGCATCTGCACTTACTGCTGAACCGGCATTTTTGGGTTTACATGAATTTAGAAAAGGTAACGCAGCAGCTATGGTTGCTACCACAGCAATGTTTATAATTTTTCTCATATTAAAAGTATTAAGTTTCAGTTTTACTGTTGGCTATCGTTTTGCCTCATAAACTCAAGCAGTTTGCGAGCTTCATCATCTGAAAGATTTTGATTAGGCATGCGAACCAGACAGATTTCCAACTGAGCCTGAAGCTCGGGATCTTTGTCTATCATAGGATCCGGATTTGTAATAAAATTCATGATCCAGGGAGCAGTTTGCCTCTCAGAAACGCCTTTCCAGCCCGGGCCCACCAGTCTCTCATCGTTAAGCTTATGGCAAGATGCGCATTTCACTTCATATACTTTTTTACCCTCAGTAGCCAGTGCAGCATCTATACTGCTGCCAACATTTACATTTTCATGATCCCATTTACCTTCACCTCTTTTGGGGTCATAATCACTTGTATTTACCATGCTTTGAGGGGTTTCGCTGCTAGTTGCAGCAGTATCCGCAGGTTTACTATCGTCTCCTCCACAGGCGATTAAAAGGCTCAAGGCAATGGCCGAGCAAAAGATTGTAAGTTGTTTCATGTTTGATTGTATTTTAGTGTACAAAGTTTGGAAATTACGGCTAATGGCCTTTATGACCTCAATCATAAAAGTTTTATGATATTTATCAAAAAACTACAAGAAACTATCCTGCAATTTAATTGTTTACAGCAACAATCAAGCCGAGGGCTACAGGCTATTGTTCCTTTTCATAATTAAAGTAGCTGACCAAGAATAAAGTTACATAAATCAAATAATCCTGGCAACAGGAACTAATTATTTTTATGCAAATTTTCTAATTTTCAAACACCACTGTTTTATTATTATAAACCATCACGCGGTCTTCAAAAACAAGTTGCAACGCTTTAGCCAGCACTGATTTTTCGATTTCTTTACCCAGTTTCACCATATCGCCCACGCTGTGCGCATGGTTTACGGGTATAATCTGCTGCGAAATGATGGGACCA
The DNA here is from genome assembly GCA_023423285.1 of Bacteroidota bacterium. Lineage (GTDB taxonomy): Bacteria > Bacteroidota > Bacteroidia > Chitinophagales > Chitinophagaceae > Niabella. The sequence goes on along the minus strand of JAFAFV010000238.1, from coordinate 1,935 downwards.
TCATCAAGATCGTTTGTAACAAAATGTGCCGTGGCGCCAATTAACTTTACACCGCGCTCATAAGCCTGCCTGTAAGGGTTTGCACCAATAAAAGCAGGAAGGAAAGAATGATGTATGTTTATGATGCGCATACCGAACATGGCAACAAACTCCGGAGACAATATTCTCATAAATTTTGCTAAAACAATATAGTCAAATTCATATTCGTTCAAAATATTTACAAGCTCAGTTTCAAACGTTTCTTTTGTTTTTCCTTCATGAGAAATATGATGAAAGGGCAAGCTAAATTTCTCAGTGATGCCTCGCAGTTTTTCATGATTACCTATCACCACTTCAACAGAAGCATTGAGCGTATTAAAATAATTGCGAAGCAGAATATCGCCAAGGCAATGGTATTCTTTGGTTACTAGTACAGCGATCTTTTTTTGCGCTTTGGGGATAATGAGGATCTCAGTATCATCAGGCAAATTTTGTAAAATACGATTTTCAATTGCATCGCTTAAATTGATCGTATCTATTTCAAGCCTTATAAAAAAACGGTTTTCTTTTACGTTTACAAACTCTCTCATCGAGAGAATATTATGACCCGCTTCGGCCATAATTTTTGCTATATCGGCTACCAGGCCAACACGGTCGGTACATTGAAGCAGTATTGTCATAATTTAAAATATAAAACTATTCCAGTTTCAAAATGTTATAGTATTTTCATTGAATATTAAGCGATTATTCATGGCTTTTGTACCAAAAAAAATTCCGTATACGCAAACCGGGTTTTATTCAAAAATAGTCATTGACTATTTAAACAACGAAGCTAATTTACATCCCTTCTTCTCACATCCGGCAAACAAAGCCGGTTTAGAACAAGCTATCGCTTCAAGGCAGCTTTTTAATACAAATCGCCAGGAACTCGTTCAAGCCTTAAAGCATCAGTATAATGGTATTGAAACTAATGATGCAGTTTACACTAACTTAAACCTTCTGCAAAAAGAAACAACATTTACCATTACTACGGCGCATCAGCCAAATATTTTTACCGGTCCATTATATTTTTTATATAAAATAGTACACGCGGTAAAACTGGCTGCATACTGTAAGCAACAATTTCCGCATTATGATTTTGTACCGGTTTACTATATGGGCAGTGAAGATGCAGACCTTGCTGAACTGGGATATGTGCACCTAAATGGGCGCAAATTAGTCTGGAACACAACACAAACCGGCGCTGTTGGCCGAATGAAAGTTGACACAGAACTACTGAAACTTATTGAAGAAATTGGCCATGAAATTGGCGTACAACCGAAAGGTGAAGCTATTATTAACCTGCTGAAGAAACATTATACCGAAGGCGAAACCATTCAGCAGGCAACATATAAACTGGTAAACGACCTGTTTGGAAAGTACGGGGTTTTGGTATTGATACCTGATAATCCAGTGCTGAAAAAAATTGCTCATCCTGTTTTTAAAGATGAACTGCTGCACGGTCATTCATCAAAGATCACAACTATTACCGGCGAACGGTTAAGCGCTGCGGGCTATTCAGCGCAGGCACACAGCAGGGAAATCAATTTCTTTTACCTGATTGATGATAAGCGTGATCGTATTGAGAAAGATGGAAACCTGTGGCGTGTTGTGAATACAAAAATTGTTTTTACCGAATCAGAATTGCTTGAAGAATTGACTAATCATCCTGAGAGATTTAGCCCTAACGTGATTTTGCGCGGCATTTTTCAGGAAACTATATTGCCCAACATTGCTTTTATTGGCGGTGGTGGCGAACTGGCTTACTGGTTGCAATTAAAAGATCTATTTGAACATTATAAGGTGCCCTACCCTGTGCTGGCGCTGCGCAATTCTTATTTAATCGTAGATGAACGATTGGCACAATTAAAGAATAAACTTGGATTTTCTTATACTGATCTTTTTCAACCTGTACAA
>JAFAFV010000207.1 GCA_023423285.1 Bacteroidota bacterium | reverse complement strand
TTGTCTTCATCAGGCAAATTCATTGAAAATCCGCCATACTGCATATGATCAAAATTGCGGTGATAATCTCCCACCAGCAGTTTTACAACGGCAACTTTGTTATTCGATGGTTCTTTCAGCAGGCTGGTAATGTGGCCACGCTCTGCCCGTATGTTATGCGAATAACCATTGCGCAGCCGGTATGAAATTAAAAAAGGTTTTGAAAGTTCGGGAAGGTGAAGGCGCTGTATGTTGCGGTTCAGTTCCTGGCTTAAAACATTTACATAAAAATTATCCTTCAATTGCTGCGCGCTGCTGAAAAAAGAACTCAGCAATAAAAGAAACAATGGTATTGATATTTTTTTCAGCATTATATTGTTGTTATGCTATTAAACGAAGTTGCTTTTTTGTCTGTTTCAAAAGAATTTATTTGTCAAGGTCAGGGCGTGGCAATACCGGCAGGCGGTCGTTCGATTTACTTTTCTTTTGGGTTTCGATAACGTCCACAAATATTGCAGGCGATGAGGCAGACACAGGCACCCAGCCCGAACCCGCGCCACACATGCCGTTGAACACTTCCACCTTATCTCCGCTGGCTATAATTCGGTTGAACATAGACAGCGGCGTGCCAATCAGGTCTACTCCACGAACGAGTTCATCCGGCCTGCCATCAATAAAAATTTTATACACTTCTATTGGCAATACATTAAAAGCATTTGGGTTGGTGCGGCCTGTACTGGTAAAGCCTCCCTGCACATTTTGAAAAAGATAACCATATTCCTTGCCCTGCTTTTTGGCCTCGGCAATGAGAAGCTGGCGCAGCTCTGCATCTGTTTTGGTATTTTGGGCAGTTACTACAAGGTTGCTTTGCCTGCTTTCAGGTATGCCGCCCGGGGCGGTGCGGGCATGTCCGTTTGAACCCGAAACGCCATTAATGGGCGTACGTGTCATTAAAAATTTTTTTAGAATGCCATTTTCAACCACGTTTACTTTTTCAGCTTTTACGCCTTCATCATCAAACTGGTAAAAACCATTCACTTCAGTGCCTTCAATTTTTTTAATGGTTGGATCCATGGTAATACTTAAAAACGACGGAAGCACACTTGTGCCAATCCTGGTTTTAAAAGTCTGCCCATCGTATTCGCTTTTCATTCTTTTGCCCTCGAGCCTGTGGCCAAAAATTTCGTGAAAGAAAACCCCTGCTGCACGGCCGGAGAGAATGGCAGGCCCTACAAACGGATCGGCAATCTTTGATTGGCGCAAGGCGCTGAGTTTGGCGCTCATGTTCAGCACATCTTTTTTAACGCTGTCTGCCGGTGGCAGGTCGTTGGGGAGATAAGCATAATACATCAGGTATTGCGGAAGGTCCATCCCATCGTCTGCTTTTGTATTACCAGAGATTGACTGCCAGGTGCCGGTGCTGTTTTCTATAATGCCGGATCCATCGGTATCAACAAAATATTTACGGGTAATTTTATATTCAAGCACTCCGGATGCATTTAACAGGTAAGGGTTTTGTTTGAGCAGTGCTGTGTAGCCGGCCAATTGCGAAGCCAGTTTTTTAATGTCTGGTTTTAAGGCCGCGTAATCAATAGGCGCATCAAAATGGTTTACTTTTTGAGCTGATGAAAAATCGGCTGCTGTGTCTTCTTCAGTTACCCGAACTTTTTTATCGGTTAATATCTTTTCATACAACTGGGCTGCGTTTTTATAAGCCGCATCAGTGCTTTTCCAAATGGCGAGTTTGATGAGTTTTGCATCATTCACTACAGGTAAAGATGCCGGCACCTGGCCAAACATATTTCCGTGTGTATTGTCTAACTGGTAGTTACCAAGTCGAATGGTGGGTGAAAAGATTCTTATACGGCTTGAATCAATTGCATTGATGACGCCGAAACTACTGGTAACGCGGTAAGTCGTCATATCATCTACCCGGTAGCTGATGTAGTATAAATTGCTGTCTGCCACTTTTAATTGTGCAAACTCTCTTTGCAACTCATCTTTTAAAACGGTAAAGAACTGATCCTGTGCATTTGATTGTAAAAAAACAGTTAGCAGAAGTATAGTCAGCAATCCTTTTATCCCTTTCAAGGTTATCATTTCTTGTATTTATATTAGTTCACCACGTTGCCGCTTTCGTCTCATAAGCTTTGGTATGATGTAGCAGTAAATATGGCTACTGCAAAGTATGCAACATTCATCAAAATACAATATAAATTTAAAATATTAGGATTTTGATTAAAACGGGGATTTTGTACCATTTCTGCTTTGTTCAAGGTAAATAACGGCACTCCATATTTGGAAAGTTTTTTGCATCAGCATTAGCTTGATACCATATATAAAAGATAAATTTTTGTAAATGAAGCGAACTGTCGGACCTATATTTTTTGTGCTGATACTGTTGGGGGCAATCGTGTGGATTTACAATAAATGTTCGGTGCGCAATATTTTCCATCTAAAAACCCAGCGGGAAGCATATTTTGATAAACTTAAGAAGATCAGCGATTCGCTGGCTATGCAGTGGGATTCATCGGCAAGGCTGTCATTGTCTGAGCCTCACCAGGTACTCTTTCCTTATGCAGAAAAAGGTACGTTTAAAGGTTTTGAAGCAACAGGTTTGCAGTTCTCAACCATAGCGGGCAGGCAAATCAATATCAGCATTATCAACCATAGCGCTCAAAAGATCTTTGCAGACCTGATTCAAATAGATAGCGTCGGCTTTAATACGGTAGTGGAAGCTGATACCACAAAAAATATCATTCAGCATCCCGCTTATTTTGGCGGGGATTTTATTCTCAGGCTTCAACCCGTGGCTAATTATAGTGGGGAATATGAAGTAAAGATAGAATCACAACCGCTGTTACAATGGCCGGTGCAGGAAGGCATGAATGCTAATATTGGCAGCTATTGGGGCGCCAATAGAGACGGTGGTTCCAGACAGCACGAAGGCATTGATATTTTTGCTCCGCGTGGCACTTACCTTCTTGCCGTTGCTGATGGCATTGTACACCGGACGGGGCAAAACAACCTGGGCGGAAATATTATTTTTATGAGGCCTGATGACATGCCGCTGAGCGTTTATTACGCGCATTTAGATACGCAACTGGTACAGCAGGGCGCCCGCGTAAAAGCTGGCGATACCATTGCCACAATGGGCAATACGGGCAACGCCATCAGCACACCGCCGCATTTGCACCTGGGAATTTATGCACGGCCTTATGGCGCTATTGATCCTATTGGTTTTATACAGAAAGCAGCCAGCGCTAAACTGCCTTCAAAAAATCTGCCGCAGCAGAAAATTAAAACAGGTAAAAGCATTAGAGTTTGGCAGCGACTTGAATCTAAAGCATCTTCCCGCAATATTGCGAGAACAGACACCTTGCATGTTTTAGGCATTAGCGGAAGCTACTATCGTGTGCAAACTGCTTCCGGCAACAAAGGATTTGTCCTGCAAAAAGATTTTTAATATCATCCACGAAAGCGCAAAATAAAACCATCTTAACGGTAAATTGTTGTTTGTAAGCCCGGCTATAGAAAAATATTGATCTTTGTTTTAATTGAAAATCAGAAGTTATGTTTTTTGAGCACATTTATGACAATAGTTTGGCGCAGGGTAGTTATTTGATAGGCTGCCAGGCTACAGGAGAAGCCATTGTAGTGGATGCTAAAAGAGATGTGGATACTTACATCGAACTTGTTAGGAAAAACAAGCTGCGCATTACACATATAACTGAAACCCATATTCACGCAGATTTTCTTTCAGGCTCGCGCGAGTTGGCCGCACTTACAGGCGCAACGCTGTATTTATCAGATGAGGGAGGCGAAGACTGGCAGTATCAGTTTCCTCACGTGGGATTAAAAGATGGCGATGTGATAAACGTTGGCAATTTAACGCTTACCGTGCTGCACACGCCGGGGCATACACCCGAAAGCATCAGTTTTATTGTAACCGATCATCCTGCAACCGACAAGCCTGCTATCATCTTAACAGGCGATTTTGTTTTTGTGGGTGATATTGGCAGGCCCGATCTGCTGGAAAAAGCCGCTGGTATTTCAGGCACTATGGAAAGCGGCGCCAGGCAAATGTTTCAATCATTAAAAAAGTTTGAAGCACTGCCGGATTACGTGCAGGTTTGGTCGGGCCACGGTGCAGGGTCGGCCTGTGGCAAGGCTTTGGGCGCCGTACACAGCTCTACCGTGGGTTATGAAAAGATACGCAACTGGGCTTTTCAATATAAAAATAATGAAAATGGATTTGTAAAAAATCTTTTGGACGACCAGCCTGAGCCGCCCAAATATTTTGCCAAAATGAAGCAGCTTAACAAAGAAGAACGACCGCTGCTACTGTCAGTGCCTAAGCATAAAAAACTGTCGAAAGACGAATTCTTAAAAGCGTATAAAGGTGGTATGAAAGTGATTGATACGCGTGTAAAAACTGAATTTGAAAAAGGGTTTGTTCCGGGCAGCATCAATATACAAAACAACAATTCGCTTTCCACCTGGGCTGGCTGGTTGTTAAGCTATGATGAAGCATTCATGATTGTTGCAGATGACGATCAGGTGGAAGACATCACCCGTAAACTCATGCGTATTGGGCTTGATAGCGTTCATGGATATATTGCTGACGTTTCGGCTGTGGGCCTGGAATTGCAAACCGCGGATGTGATCAATATAGAAATATTTAAAAATTATTTGCAAAAAGAAGAGGTGCAGTTGTTAGATGTGCGTGGCGCCAGCGAATACAATGCTGGCCATATAAAGGGAGCAGAGCATGTTTTTGTTGGAACACTTCCTGACCAACTTTCAAAGATTGATAAAAATAAACAGGTGGTGGTGTATTGCCAGTCGGGAGACCGGGCGGCTATTGCGTATTCGCTACTGCGCAAACATGGTTATGAAAACGTAAAAAACTATTCAGGCGGTATGAACGAGTGGGAGGAAAAGGGAGAACCCGTGGTGCAATAATTCTTTTTCAATCTCGTATTCTAAAGAAAATCCTTATTACCCTCATTTATGCAGACCTAACGCAGGGGGTCTTTATATCCCTATCAAATTGTTTCCGTACCTTTGCGGCTCTTAAAAAATCACCAAATTTTATAAATCAGGAATAAATGATTAGTGTTAGAGACCTTAAGCTGGCCTACGGCAAACGTGTTTTATTTGAAGATGTGAACCTCAACTTCACAAAAGGTAATTGTTATGGCGTAATTGGCGCCAACGGTGCCGGTAAATCTACTTTTTTAAAAATACTTAGCGGAGAAATTGAGCCTAATAAAGGCACGGTAACCATTACGCCCGGAGAAAGGATGGCAGTATTGAAGCAAAACCATTTTGAATTTGATAATGAAACGGTTTTAAACACCGTGCTGATGGGGCACAAGAAAATGTGGGAAACCATGCAAAAGCGCGATGCCATTTATGCCAATCCCGAAGCAACTGAAGAAGATTACATGGAAGCTAGTCACCTGGAAGCTGAATATGGCGAAATGGGAGGCTACGAAAGTGAAAGCGATGCCGCAGCCTTCTTAAACGGCCTGGGTGTGCATGATGAAATGCATCAAATGCTGATGAAGGACATACCCAGCAACATGAAGGTGCGTGTGCTGCTGGCGCAGGCATTGTTTGGCAATCCTGATATTCTCTTATTAGATGAGCCAACCAACGGCTTGGATATTGAAACTATTGGCTGGCTTGAAAACTTCCTGGCAGATTATGAAAACATCGTGCTGGTAGTGAGCCACGACCGTCACTTTTTAGATGCCGTGTGTACGCACGTGGCAGACGTGGATCGCCAGAAGATCAAGATATTTACCGGTAACTATTCTTTCTGGTACGAAAGTTCTCAGTTGATGGCAAGGCAAATTACTGACAAGAACAAAAAAACAGAAGAAAAGCGCAAAGACCTTTTGGACTTTATTGCCCGCTTTAGCGCCAATGCCTCAAAAAGTAAGCAGGCTACCAGCCGTAAAAAAGCTTTAGAAAAACTGGTGATAGAAGAAATTGAACCCAGCTACCGAAAATATCCCGGTATTATATTTCAGCCGCTGCGTGAAGTAGGCAACCAAATCCTTAACGTGGAGCAACTAAAATCTCAAATTGAGGAAAGGGTGCTTTTTAATAATGTAACTTTTACCGTAAATAAAGGAGATAAAATTGCTTTTATCAGCCGCGACCCGCTTGCGGTAACCAGTTTCTTCAATATTATTAATGGAGAAGCGCAGGCTGCAAATGGAAAATACGAGTGGGGCACAACAGTAACAACAGCTTACCTGCCCGTTGAAAACAACGAATATTTTACAAAAGACCTGAACCTGATGGACTGGTTGCGCCAGTATGTGCCGCCACACGTAACAGATGTGGATGAACCTTTCCTGCGCGGATTTTTAGGAAAAATGCTTTTTGGGGGTGAAGATGTAATGAAAAAAACCACAGTGCTGAGCGGTGGTGAAAAAGTGCGCTGCATGATCAGTAAAATGATGCTGCAAAGCCCTAACTGCATCATTCTGGACCAACCCACCAACCACCTTGACCTGGAAAGTATTCAAAGCTTTAACGAGCAGTGTACCAATTACAGCGGTATTGTATTACTTACCAGCCACGACCATACGTTTATGCAAACGGTGGCTAACCGGGTAATTGAACTAACGCCTAAAGGTATTATTGACAAGCTGGC
>JAFAFV010000158.1 GCA_023423285.1 Bacteroidota bacterium | reverse complement strand
GTGAGTTCGGTTTTATCCTGTAGCAGTTTTTTTCGCAGCGATTCTACTTTTTCATAGTCGTAATATTTTGTAAAGTCGTTCATTACTTTGGTTATAAATTCAAATACAAAAGGAGAGTGGGTGCCATGCCCCTTGCTGTCAGCAGCATGAATGTAGTATTTAAAATATTTGGCAGCGGACTGCAAAGGAGAGTATACCAACGATTAATTTTTAATTGTGAATTTTTAATTACGAATTACGAATCTTAAATATAGCCTCATTTCCTTTCCCATAATTCATATGAATAATCATAAGCATGCTTTTCGTCTGCTTTATTCTCAATTTTGCTTACAAGTTTCCAGCTTTTTTCATCTATAACGGGAAAAGTGGTGTCGCCTTCTATCACTGTATCTACGCGCGTCATGTAAATTTTATTGGCTTTTGGATAATACATTTTATAGATCTCGCCTCCGCCGATCACCATCATTTCTTTCACATCCAATTCTCTTACCAATAGTTCTGCATCCCGCATGCCTGCCACCACAATAGCCCCATCAATTTTGAGGTCTTTTTGTGTGCTTAAAACAATATTCTTTCTTCCCGGCAACGGCCGTTTAAAGGTTTCAAAAGTTTTGCGGCCCATTACCACCGGCATGCCCCAGGTTACGTTTTTAAAGTGCCTCATGTCGTTGGGTAACGACCACAACAGTCGGTTGTCTTTACCGATTACATTGTTTGCAGAGGCGGCTACTACCAGGCTTATATTCATATAATTGTAAAAATAGTTCCTATTAAAAAGCGAAATTATGCCATTAAAATTGTCTGCGCTTATACGGCTACAGCAGCTTTTATTGCTGGGTGCGACTGATAATTGGTTAGTGTAAAATCTTCGTAAGTAAAATCGAAAATATTTTTCACATCCGGATTGAGGCGCATTTGCGGCAATGGGTAGGGTTCACGGCTTAATTGCAGTTTTACCTGTTCCAGGTGATTGCTGTAAATGTGCACATCGCCAAAAGTATGAACAAACTCACCGGGCTGCAAACCGCATACCTGCGCCATCATCATGGTTAACAAAGCATACGAAGCAATGTTGAAAGGAACGCCCAGGAACACATCTGCCGAACGCTGGTAAAGCTGGCAGCTTAACCGTCCTTTGGCCACATAAAACTGAAACATATTGTGGCAGGGCATCAACGCCATTTCGGGCAGGTCAGCCACGTTCCAGGCGCTTACGATCAGCCGGCGGCTGTCCGGGTTGGTTTTGATCTGCTCAATCACTTCCGATATCTGGTCAATTTCTTTACCGTTGTTACAGGCCCAACTGCGCCATTGTTTGCCATAAACCGGCCCCAGGTCGCCGTTTGTATCTGCCCATTCATCCCAAATGCGTACGCCGTTTTCTTTCAGGTATTGAATGTTGGTATCGCCTTTTAAAAACCACAACAGTTCATAAACAATGCTTTTTAAGTGAACTTTTTTGGTCGTCACCAGCGGGAATCCCTTATTGAGATCAAAGCGCATTTGATAGCCGAAAGTGCTGATGGTGCCTGTTCCGGTACGGTCGGTTTTTGATACGCCGTTATCTAGAATATGTTGTAATAATTGTAAGTATTGCTGCATGCCTGCAAGATAACGAAAGCGGTAATAATGTTTGAATTTGTTGCTTTGAAGTTATGAACAGCAGGTGTGAGTTTGTGCTTAAGGATCAAAAAGGGCTGAATAGCTTCTGTTAGATATTTTATTGTATGATTTCTTCGGTCAGAACATAAACAGTGTTGTTTATTCAAACTCCTTTATACGGTTTTATTAAAAAAGAACTTCAGCAGTAACCGAAGTTCTTTTATTCAATTACAAATTGACTGAGAATGCCGTGTCAATACCAGGCGCGTAAAGCTTGCCATTGTTCAATGGGGCTTTTGCATTGCTTTCTCAATCGTCATCTTTCTGTTGTTTTTCTCCCACATCACCATCCATCGCACTGCCGCTATCATTGCTATTTAGCAAAGCAACGCTACTCCTGATCTCTGTGTGGCGTACCTGCCCTCCTAAATGCGCTGTTTGAGCCATTAGGCCACCGGTAATAATGGCTATAATTAATATGACAACCTTAAAAATACCGGCTACCTTTTGCCATTTAAATGTAAACAAAGCAAGTAAAGAAAGCAGTCCTGCTGTAGTAATAGAGATCATTGACAATTTGGCCAAATCTTCATGTTTTTCAATTAACGCTCCCGACACTCCGGGTAGGTTTTCAATGGCCTCTTCCGCGCCCTCTCCCGTATAAAAAACAGGTATTGCTGCTATGCCTGCAATCAAGATCAGGATATAAGAGGTTTTTGTAATAGTTGAATTTTTTAAAAAGAACGACACGATAAGCATTAATAACCCAGCTATGGATAGAATAACGGGCACATGTGTTAATGCTAAGTGCACTTGAACACTATTCATAAAATATATTTTTAGTTTTTAGAAAATAAAGGTGGTGCTTTTGCTACAAGTTTTGTAGTAGTCACACTTTAGGAGGGTGAAAAATACTGTCTAAATATTGTTGGGGGATATATTTACTGGTAAACGATACTTTCTGTCCGGCAGGCAAACGTACAGACACGAAGGTCTGATTAAAAGGTGTTACAATTGCATAATTACTATGCATGGTTATGTTTTTGAAAGGTAACTGTTCATCTTCGTGCAAATCTGCATCCCTATGGTTTGATGCATAATGTTCTGCTAAGAAATCAAGCAGAGAAACACCGTTTTGTTTTTGGTGTTTTATATAATGTTCAATCAGCAATGGGAGTTTAAAAAGCTGCCCAAGTTGTGTATGTGTAGATATTATTAATACCAGAAAAAATATGGTGGCAGCCTGTTTCATCGCTGTAAATTTACATTAGTTTTAGTTGAGATTTTATGACAGAAGTCACAAATGCATAAGTTTTCAAAATCTTTCTTTAAAATACTTTGAAAAGTTGTTGGTTTGTAAATAGTCATTCAAAAATCCAACAGGTTTATGAGGATATTCAAATAGTTTTTTATTGAAACACTAATTGATTTGCCAGGGTAATTTCATCGGGATGAATAGAGTGTCCAAAATTGTCATACACTTTTAAGGTAACGTCTGCATTCATTTCTTCCATAATATTTTTCGTGGCATACACTCTTTCTATGGGAACATGAAAATCCGGATTACTGGTGCCTATGAAAATATGCGTTTTTGCAAAATCTCCAATATAATGTTCACGGTTGATTTTTTCACCGATCACACCACCAATAATGGCCACAGTGCCGCCGTATTTTTGTGCATTGCGGGCTAAATATTCAAGGGTAAGACAAGCCCCCTGAGAAAAACCGAAAAAATAGATGTTTTCGGGTGGTATGTTATTTTCCATCGCAGTTTGCACGGTTTGACCAACTATGTCAAGAGCTGAGCTTAGCCAAGGCTCATTCTGTTCTGCAGGCGCGATAAATGAATACGGGTACCACGTGTTGTTTGTGGCTTGTGGCGCCAGCAAAGCATAACCATCTATGTTCAGGTGTGGCGCCAGCTCCAGTATGTCGTCGGCGCTGGCACCTCTGCCATGGAGCATGATTAAAGCTTTCTTCGCATTTTGTAATGCGGTTCCCGATGTTTTTATGTTGAAGCTGTGTGCCATTATGTAAAATTTTTTGTTGGATAATGAAAATCGGGAAGGTTTTTATTCAGCGCTTCTCCTTTTTTCTTCAAATTGTGCGGCAATTTCAAGCCTTCCCCTGTTATGTAATGAATTCCATTTATGAATATTTTCCAATTCATCTGCTTAGTAAATTCAACTTGGGTAATACTTCTTCAATACGCTGGCGTGCCGGTTCATATTGCTTAGGAAGTTTCAGGCTGCTGCCCAGTTCTGCCAATGGTTCATCCACCGTAAAACCGGGATTATCCGTAGCGATTTCAAACAGCACGCCGCCGGGCTCTCTGAAGTACAGTGAGAAAAAGTAATCTCGGTCAATTTTATGTGTAATATTTAAACCCGCTGTCAGCACCTTTTCCCGTACCTGCATTAATGTATCATCGTCTTTTACCCGGAAGGCAATGTGGTGATTAGTGCCTGCAGCATTGAGCCCACGGGGAATATTTGCGTCTTCAATAATATCTATCAGGTGAGCGGTATCAATCGAATCAGTGGCATAGCGATAACGGTTGCCGTCCTGCTTTTGAAATTTATAACCTAATACATCAGTGATTACATTGGCGGTAGCTGATGCATGTTGTAACGTAAGGGTGACGTTATAAAAACCTTTTATTGCCACGTTCTCGCTTATTTTATCAGTGGTCCATACGCTGCGGTTATCGGTCGCATCTGGTTCGATAAGCTGCAAATGCAATCCATCCGGGTCCTGAAAAGATAGGAGCGGTTCATCAAAAATCCTTTCTTGTTGATACAGAATTTTATGATCATCCAAATGTTTTTTCCAAAACTCCAAAGCGCCTTTTGGCACGGAATAACCAATATGAGTGGCCATGCCTGAACCGTTTGTGCCTTTGCCTATTCCTTCCCAGGGAAAGAAGGTGAGTATAGTTCCGGGCGCACCGATTTCGTTGCCATAGTAAAAATGATAGGTGCCGGGATCGTCAAAGTTTACGGTCTTTTTCACCAGCCGCAGGCCCATTATTTTGGTGTAAAAATCCAGGTTTCGCTTTGCGTGATTGGCAATTGCCGTTACGTGATGTAATCCTAATATATTGTTTTCCATAATTACGCTGTTTTTTTGATACAAATGTACACCCTATAAAAAGGGAGGGGATTGACGTAGGGTAAGAAGTACCGGATACTATTAACTATTAAGCATTAGATAATAGAAATAACTAACAGCGTTTTACTACATTTGCCAAAAATGCATTAACCTGTAATTGAAAACTTTTTCAAAAATAGCAAGCGTGTTTGTAATGGCCATTATGCTTTTAAGTATGATGAAAGGAACCATGCTTTATGCCATTTATGAATACGACAAAGCCGTTTTTATCGATCTGTTTTGTGTTAACACCGATCGCCCGCAATTACAATGTGATGGCAAATGTAAACTGGCTGAAATGCAGCGGGAAAAAGATGAAAGAAAGGCAGATGATATGCTGAAACAGATCCAGGTTGATGCCCCCACTTTCTTCCCAGCAAAAACCCTGTCGCTGGTAGACCTGCAAATGTTGACAGTAGATACCCAAATACTACCTGCATATTATAACCACCTTTATTCCTACCTGTTTAGCTCCAGGCTGTTAAAGCCGCCCGGGAAGTTTATTTGTTAATAAACCAACTACATTTTTTTTACATGAGCTAGTATGACTTCCGGATATTTATATTCTGTATGCCATATACTCTTTCATCAATGATACGGCTTCCTGTGAAGGAGTATTTATTGTTCATGCCAGTATTTCTATCATGGCAATACTGAATGATTGATTCAGTATCGCCCTGAGTGCTGATCCACACGCGCTGAATAGATAAGAGCAACCGCTTAGCGTGATTTCCTAAGCCGATTTTCTTAATTAACAAACACATTTACCAACAATGAAGAGAATCATTTTTTTAATAACTGCAATATGCATTGCAGTTATTTCCTGTACTAAACCTAAAGCAGACTATACATCAGAGATTGATACCAGTGTTACAGAGACTGGCGACTTTAAAGAAGCCTCAAGCATCAGCAGCAATGGCTATAAAATAAGCCTTGAAGCATTAAGCGGCACGTTTTACAAAGGTTATAACGAGATCAGGTTAAAAATTACTGATGCGCAAACAAAGCAGCCGGTAAACGCTTCCGGTGTCAGATTTTTGCCAATAGTAACCGGCAGTGATGATAGCAAAGCTTCCTGCCCTCACCGCTATGAATTGGCTTATAAAAGCGTGGAAAAGTATTTTTTAGGGTACGTGGTTTTTACAAATGAAAGCACTTCAGGCAAAAGCTGGGAGCTGTATCTCAGCTTTACAATTAACAATCAAACATACCAGGTAAAACAACATATCTCTGTACAGCCGCAAAGCAATAAAAACCTGAACATGACGGCTTTTACAGGGATAGATGATGAGCAGTATCTGATCGCTTTAATATCGCCTCAAAAACCGAAAGTTGCCGAAAACAAACTGGTTGCAGGCATTTATAAGTACAACAAACCATCGGGTCCGCCAGCAGGAAGTTTTCCAGATCCTGCGCAATTTTCTTACACAGAAGTAAGCAATTATAAGTTGCTGCTCGATCCGCGGATGCCTGGGCCGTCCATGGGCAATCATTCTTCGCCAAATAATAAAGACCTTACGCAGCAAGGTGATGGC
>JAFAFV010000067.1 GCA_023423285.1 Bacteroidota bacterium | reverse complement strand
GTGATGGACCAGGTGGTAGTAATTGGTTATGGTACCGCTGCCAAAAGAGATTTGACCGGATCAATCACCAAAATAGAAGGCAGGGAAGTGGCTGATAAACCCAATAGCAATCCAATATCATCCCTTCAGGGTAAGGTAGCTGGTTTAAGTGTTGTTAATAATGGCACTCCGGGTGCAAGTCCTGATATTAGAATAAGAGGTACGGGCAGTATCGGGCAGGTTAGGCCATTGTATGTAGTAGATGGAATATTTCAGGATAACATTGATTATTTAAATCCAAATGATATAGAGTCTATTGAAATACTAAAAGACCCTTCTTCATTAGCTATTTTCGGAGTAAAAGGCGCTACAGGCGTTATTGCCATCACTACCAAACGTGCTAAGGCAGGCCAGGTAATTGTAAATTTTAATACTTCATACGGTTTTAAGCAGTTAGTAGATAAAATCAAACTGGCTAACGCTGCTCAATTTGCAGAACTTTATGAAGAAGAGTTACGCTATGCCGGTAACACAACGTTTCCACAAGTTATAGGCGGTGCAGATACAGATTGGATAGATGCCGTAACGCGGGTTGGAAAAGTGAGTATTAACAACTTAAGTATTTCATCTGCTACGGAAAGAAATAAAGTAAACTTTGGGTTGGGTTATTTATATGATGAAGGAATCATCAAACATCAGCAACTGAAAAGGGTAAACATCACTTTTTCTGATGAGTTTAAAGTTAACAATCACATTAAACTTGGCGTAAACCTGATTGCCTCAAGGCAAAACAATCCTTATGATGTTGGTGGAATTCTTGATGAAGCAAGAAAAGTTGTTCCACAAATCCCTGCGGGAACTAAAAGAATAAAGGTTCGGGATTTATATGGTAATCCTACCGATTCGGTAGAGGTTGATCTGTATTATTCACTGGATCAGGGCCTTCAGACAGCCGGTGTTGTAAACCCACTGCTCAGGCTGGAAAACGAATGGAATAAAGTGAAGCATATAGAGTTTAGAACAGTAGGCAGTTTTTTTGCAGACATAAATATTACTAATGATCTAAACTGGAGATCAACTTTGTATGCTGATATAAGTAATGTAAATAGAAGGCAATACACACCTACATACTATGCTTATAGCCCTGTTTTCGATTCAGCATTATTGTACAGCCCCACAACCCGCCTTAGGGAAAACGACGACACATATAGAAAGTTTCAGCAGGATCACATCCTAACTTATAAAAAGCGATTGGATAATCATAACTTAACAGGCACCGCAGGCTTTACAACCTATTATTTTGGCTTTGCAGGCAGAGAAGGTAATGCAAGCCAGTCGATTAAGCCAGGTGCAAAGCCCATACCTGACGATCCACGGTTTTGGTACATCAACAGCGGTTTTCAGGATCCTTTAACCACAACCGCAAGTTCTGCTCAAAATGAGTACACAACTGTTTCAGGTTTAGCCAGGGTGTTATATAATTACCGTAATACTTATTATTTTAATGCTTCTTACAGGCGCGACGCCTCATCACGGTTATACCGTTCTGTTCCCGCACAAAGCTTCTGGGCTGTTGGCGCGGCTTGGGAGATTTCAAGAGAGCAGTTTTTTGCAGGTTTGTCAGAAAGCATCAATTTTTTGAAATTAAAAGGCTCAATAGGGGTATTAGGTAATCAAAGCGCCTACAATCAAAATACCGGCACACAGTTAGATTACCCTCTGTATCCTTTACTGGCAACAGGACAATCCGCTGTATTTGGAACAAATGTATATACTGCTGCTGATGAACTGTACTTCCCAAATCCTAATTTAAGATGGGAGCAGGTGCACTCACATGAAATAGGCCTCGAAGGAGCAGCGCTAAATAACAGGCTGAATTTTGAAGTAAATTATTTTAGTAAAACCACTAAAGACCTGATGACATTTATTGATAATAGTGCATTAGGTTTAAAAAGCGCCCTTTTAAATGCAGGTAGCTTAAAAAACTGGGGTACTGAAATATCTGCAGGTTATAGTGATAATATAACACAGGATTTGAACTTAAATGTTTCAGGCAACATCACATTCCTTAAAAATAAAGTGTTAGAGCTAAGCAGCGATTTACCGGCAGGAAAAGTAATAAGAGGATTTACAAACAACAATGCTGCGCAGGCTATTACACAGGTGGGTTTTCCCATAGGGTATTTTTACGGCTATGTTGTAGAAGGGTTGTACCAAAGCTGGACGGATGTGATCTCCTCTCCTGATGCAAGCGGCATAGGCGGGTCTTATGGCCCCGGCGACTTTAAATTTAAGGATGTGAATGGAGATGGTGTTATCAGCCCGGATGACAGGACGATGATAGGAAACCCAACACCCGATTTTACTTATGGAGGAAGCGTTACGCTCACTTTCAAAGGGATTAGCCTGGGTGTGGACGTGGCAGGCGTTTACGGCAATGAAGTGTTTAGAACCTGGGCTTCATTAGAATCACCTTTCCAACGCGTAAATTATGCCGAGATGCAAACCAACAGGTGGCATGGAGAAGGAACTTCAAACTGGACGCCTATATTAGGGCAGTCTCACCGTTTTAATTATAACGGGTCTACTTATAATATCGAAGATGGAAGTTACTTCCGTATAAGAAATCTTCAGTTAGGCTACTCACTGCCTGCCAATCTTATTTCAGGCCTGCATCTAAGAAGCCTGAAGATTTATGCCAATGCACAGAACCTTAAAACCTGGAAAAAAAATAGCGGGTACTCTCCCGAATATGGCGGCGATGCTACAGCATTTGGTTTTGATTTTGGAGGCAACGCCATTCCCCGCGTTTTCTCATTCGGCTTAAATGTTACTTTTTAACAATTAAATTTTTAGAGATGATGAAGAATATATTTAAATACGGGGTTTATATTTTATTGTTTATGTTGGCGCTTACAACTATAGGCTGTAAAAAATTCCTCGACAGAAAACCCCTGACAGCAACCCTGCCCGATTTAAAACAGGGAGCGCTTGAATCTCAGTCTTACAATATGTACAGGTTGTTACGTACCTATTCGGGGCTTACAGAACTTGTTTGGCTCGACTTTCATAGTATAAGAGATGAT
The DNA here is from genome assembly GCA_023423285.1 of Bacteroidota bacterium. Classification (GTDB taxonomy): domain Bacteria; phylum Bacteroidota; class Bacteroidia; order Chitinophagales; family Chitinophagaceae; genus Niabella. The sequence goes on along the minus strand of JAFAFV010000067.1, from coordinate 2,476 downwards.
GATGCCCAAAAAGGAAGTGATGCTGGTGATGGCTCAGAAGTGGTGGGAATGTTTGACCAGTACAATTATGCAAAAAGCGGATGGGCGCCCGATACTTACTGGAACGATCACTATACGTTGATCAATGCTGCAAACACTTCTCTGTACCTGGCAAAACAGGGCAATCTTACAGATGCAGCTTCATTAAGAAACGTGGGTGAAGCATGCTTCTTTATGGCGTATAGCTATTTTGAACTTGTAAAGGCTTATGGCGAAGTTCCGCTCATCAATTTCCGCGTAGAAAAACCTGCTGATGCCATCAGGCCAAAATCTTCAGTGAATGATGTGTATAAATTTATTGATTCTAACCTGGCAGTAGCTGAACGGCTTCTTCCAAGAACTTCCGAAGAATATGGAGTGGGTTTTGATGGACGATTAACGGTAGGCGCTGCGTATGCACTTTCTGCACAAACATTTCTGTTCAGGCAAAGTTGGGATTCAGTACTGGACCGTTGCAATAAAGTAATTGCTCTGAATCAATACTCGCTTCCCAAATTCACCGATGTGTGGAAAGACGGTTTAAACGGCGCTGGTAAAAACGGCCCTGAATCAATTTTTGAAATGCAGTCGACAGTGGGTGCCATTGCAGCTAATGTAGGTGCTAACGATCAGGGATCGAACTGGGCGGTTAGCCAAAATGTAAGGCAAAATGGCGCTCCCGATTTTTGGGATTTTGGCTGGGGCTGGAACACGCCTACGGATAAGCTTGTTAATGACTGGCCAAGTGATGATCCCCGCAAAAGAATGACCATTTTATACTCCGGCCAGCATGATGGAGGCCCTGAATATGGAGGTTATGGATTGACTTTACCACCCTATACAAATCCAAATGGAACCGGTGGCCTTGCGCAAAAATACTGGAACAAAAAAGTATATGGCGATCCTGAGATGAGGACATATGCAGGATGGGCTAAAGGCAATGTAGGCCGATGGATTAATCGCAGAATTATACGCTATGCTGATGTGATCTTAATGAAGGCCGAAGCCGCTAATGAAAAAGGAGATGGGGCCACGGCGGCAGCAATGCTTGAGCTGATAAGAAACAGGGCCAGCGGCTTTTTAGGCCAGGGCAGAACAATCGTTCCCTATATTCCCTTTACCGGGCAGGTGCAAATGCGCAATGCCATTAAAAATGAAAGAAGATGGGAATTTGCTATGGAAGGTTATCGGTTTTATGATCTGGTAAGATGGGGTGATGCAGTTGCCGTGCTTGGCCCGCTAGGTTATTCAAACAGGTGCCGTTACCATCCAATTCCCCAGGCAGCAATTGATCTGTCAGGCGGTGTGTTAAAGCAAAATCCCGAATGGGAATAATTATTCACCATTAAAAATTAGTAAAATGAAAAAAGTACGCAGTTATATAACACTGGGAATGACCTTTATGGTTATTCTGTCGGCATGTCAAAAAATGGAACGGCCCGCGCTTGGAGATTACCCGTCAGATACACCTGTTACTCCCACTACCGCATTAAGGTTTTATGTGCCATTTGATTCAACAAGTCCTGAAGATGCACAACTTAAATTTAGGTTTAGAGATAGTATTTCAGGTAATCCCTGTTTTCCTCCAAATAATAGTATTACATCATCAAATGGGATAAGTGGAAAGTGCTTTAATAATGTTGACGGAACATTTTTAAGATATCTGAATACAAATGATTTTGTAAACAGTACAAGTATGTCTATTGCATTTTGGATGAAGCATGACGGTGTTCCCGCAAATGACGCTCAATTTGTTTTTAGTATACCAAGTACTGCAGGCCATTGGTCAAATGCTACGATGTTTTTGATCCTTGACCATACCGGTGCTGGTGCAACAAAAGAAATGGCAGTATTAAAATTAATGATTGCGGATTCAAAAGGAGAAAAATGGTTTGAATTGGTAAAGAATGATGCAGGAGACACGCGTATGCCCAATATATATGATAATAACTGGCATCACCTTGCGTTTGCGTATGATGAAGCAACATCAAATATGACTATATACAGAGATGGTATATTGTTTCAAACAATCAATTGGAATGGTCACGGAGCATTGTCAATAGAAGCGAACAAGGTTGATGGTTTCAGATTAGGTGGCAAAACAACAGATTGGGGGAAGTCATATATTGGTTCTCTTGATCAGCTTCGTTTGTATAACAAAGCCTTAACTACTGCTGAAGTACAAGAGCTATTTAACAATAAGAAATAGTTTGCAATAACATAATCAGCCAGGGTCATGACTCTGGCTGGTTATAATAAACTATGAAAAAAAATTATTTATATCTTTCATTTCTTTTAATCAGCAGCCTCCTTTCCTGCAAAAAGGAGCCAGCGCCGTCACCACCGGTAACGTCTCCCGCAGCCATTACCATTACATCGGCTACCATTAATAATACGCCGTTGGGCGATAATGCCGGTATTAATAACAAGCCTTCTATCAGATTTACATTTTCACAGC
>JAFAFV010000021.1:0-25000 GCA_023423285.1 Bacteroidota bacterium | reverse complement strand
TACGGATTTGAACCGTCTTATGCGCCTTTAACGCGATATCATCTTTATTACTACTTTCTGAAGAACTGTGAGGCTTTAGTATTTCCTCTGTTTATTTTGGGATTGCAAAGGTAAACCTTTTTTTCAAATCACCAAATTTTTTATAAGATTTTTTTAATCTTTTCAAGAACTGCCTTTTAAAAATCGGACAGCGAAGATACAACTAAATTTTTAAATTCAGCTAATAATTTGGAAATTATTTTTGTAAATAATTGCTGAACTATTTGGGTGGGAATAAGCGGAATACAATCCAGTATTGTATTCATTATTTCAGTTTGCAGATGTAAGAGGCAATCATTTATAAAAGGGTTGCATTACTAAATATTTCTGCTTTTTCTTCAATTTTAATCAGAGAACTAGAAACCGTTTTTTTGAACGGAGTGCAAAGGTAAAAGGTTTTTCGATATGTCCAAATTTATTTGCACTTTTTTTATAAAAATATATAACACATAATAGATGGGGTTATATATTTTTTTCAGAGAACGAACTGCTTTTTTCAAAACAGGAATGCAAAGATAAGAGGAAAAATCAAACTGCAAAATCTTTTTTAGAGATGACTATACTATGATGCAGTGGGTATTGTACTTGATTCAAAAATAAACCGTGCGCAGGCGCATCAAACCAGGCTTTTGTACAATCTTTAGTTTCAATAATATTCTTAAATTCCTTCAGAGTTATTTGACCCCTGCCTACTTTCAGCATCGTAGCAGTAAGCGCACGAACCATACCCCGCAAAAAGCGGTTGGCCTGCACTTCATATATTAATAATGCATCTTGTTTAAACCAGCGACTTTGAAGTATTTTACTAGTAAAGTTCTTTACCTGAGTATTTCGCTTTGAAAAACTCGTAAAATCAGTATAGACCAATAATAGTACAGCAGCTTCGTTCATTTTATCTATATCAAGCGGGTAAGGGAAAAAATAACCAGTCTCTTTTAAGAAAGGATTTTTTTTGCTGTATATTTTATACTGGTACAACCTACTTACCGCATCAAAACGTGAATGGGCGTCATCTGCAACTTCGGTTACAGATTTGATAACAATATCATCAGGTAAAATGGCATTAAGATTATAAATATGATGCTGATCGAATGCCTCGCACCAGTCGAAATGAAAATAGTTTTGTAAAGCGTGCACACCGGCATCGGTTCTTGAAGAGCCTGCAAGCAACAACCCCCTGCTCCCGCTAAAATATTTTTTAGAAGAGTGAAACACTGTGACAAACGCGTTTTCTATCTCACCCTGAATTGTTACCGCATTGTGCTGTGCCTGAAAGCCGGCATACCGCGTGCCTTTATAACTGACCTCTAAAAAATAACGTGGCATTATCGGTTATTCGGTGAAATTTAGACAGTACAAGTAACGATGCAACTTGATCAAAAACTATTTTTGCCCGGTCAGCGCATCAAACTTGCCGAGGTAATAATCATCTTTTATTTCGGAGCGAAGCGTTACAAAGTTTTCCTGATCTGCAATAAATGGCCTGGCAGCTTCGTAAAAATTGTACTTGCCTGCATTTGATAAAAACATGCTGCTCAGGTATTTTACCTGAGCGGTAGTATAGCATTTTAACTTAAACGCTGATTTGGCCTGACTAATCATGCTTTCATCGTTATCTTTCTGAGACATTTGCCTGCGCAACTTTAAAAAATCATCTTCATTTGCCATGCGTTTGCAATTAATACCTGGTTTTATTGCATCTACAGGCTCTGATTGTCTTTTCTCTTCAGAAATTACCGCTTTTTCAGCAACATCGGGTGTTGCGGTAATAATATCCTGCTCCTTTTGCTGTTCTACATGTTCCTCTGAAATTAACGGCGTTGCTTCTACAGGCGCAGAACTCACTTCTGGCTCAGGCTTTTTTTCAACAAGCTGAAGCACATTTTTTGGTTCAGTTATAAAAATAGTGACAGGTTCCGGTATACCGGCTTCATTTCTATTTTCATAAACCAACATGACACCGCTTTGCCCTGTGGGGATGTTATTTGCAGCACTGTTTTGCTGAATGGCTGGCGTAGCAGGTTGTATATTTACCTGTTGCGGCTGCTCTACAGCCTTTTCTGTTACCTGTGGGGTTACCGCAACCGATGCCTCTTCTTCTTTTTGAAGCGGATGTGGCTTTTGCTCCTCTACTACCATTTCTTTCTTCTCCGCCACAACAACTTCGGGCTCTGGTTTTTCTAATAGTCCAGGGTCGTTAGCGGCTTTTGACAGTACCTTAGTAAAATCAGACACATCTTCTTTTAATACAGGGTCTGATTGCGTTATAGGAGGCGCAGGCTTTTGGGTGGGTGCATTATTGGTAATGGCTTTTGCCTCACTGGCGCTTAATGGCTTTTGAATTACCATTGTTTGCAGATCAAAAAGGCCCCAGCCTTCCGCACCAAAATCTTTAATTAAATATCCTTTGTCTTTACTGTCAATGGTAAAATTATAGGTTTGCTGAGCATATTTTTCCTGTGGAAAACCCACCACAAGCTTATAATCTCCATCTTTTAATTGTGGTAAAATTAAATATCCGGATGCGTTTGCGCTGAGTTGCTGCCCGTTGATCCTGATATAAAAAGGTTGTGCCGGCTCTGTTTGAAGATAAACAAAGTATTTGGAACTTACAGTATACTGAGCATGGGAAACAAAGCCTGTTGTTAAAAAGAAAATGATCGCCAATAAAGAATGCCTCATCATATTAATAGAATTATAGCCTATTACAAAAGTAATTTAAATTACCTATTAAAAGCAGCGATATTTAAGCTGCTATATTCTTTAAGAAAACTTTCTGATAAATTCTCGATTAATCACAACCCAAATTTTTACTTATCCTCAGCACCGGTCTAGTCATATATTTCATCATCCAAAATCATTGCATTTCCACTAACTGTATTATGCATCATAATATTGAAGGCTGAACGGCAGCTTCTGGCGCTATCCCGAGTTTGAAGGGAACTGCCTTGCAGACCTCAGGGCCAACGGTGGAAAATAATCGAGAATACCCTTTAATATGTATTCAGGTTAAAGGTGATGATGTTTGCTGTTCTATATTCCTTAAGAATATTTTTGATAAATTTATAATACAAAAATATCCGAAAAGATGTTGCACGTTCACTATTTGCATATTAATCCAAAGCTGAAGGACCTTATCAGTTGCATTATATTCACAACCTCCCGTGAAAGCACCTCTAATGAGAAGGCCATATGCCTGCATCCTGCAACACCACAAACCGGACTGTGTTTTCATCTTGATGATGGCATATCTCTAAGAAAGAAAGAAGATAACAAATTCGTAAAACAACCCACTTCAATTATAGTAGGCCAACAAGTTTCGCCAGTATCTATTGAAGTTGGAAAAAAGTTCAGGAGTGTGCGAGTTGGCTTTCAACCGGGTGGCTTGCAATTACTGCTTGGCATATCATTAAGTGAAATCACAGATAAAAGCCTGAACGCAGAGGACGTATGGGGAAATGAAATAAAAAATCTCAATTATCAGTTGCAGGAAACATCCTCTGTTACTGGAGTTAATCAATTAATCAATAATTTTTTTCTAAAAAAATATCAATTTACAAGAATTAATAATGCCTGTGACTACGCTATTAAACATTTAATTAATAGTGGCGGAAATATCTCCATATCGCATTCATCTGCCTTAGCCAACCTAAGCACTCGTCAATTTGAGCGGCTGTGTTTTGAAAGAACTGGAGTGACTGCAAAAACCTTAGCCAGAATCGCAAGATTTTCTAAAGCATACAGATTAAAAGAAAAGCATGTTGAAATGTCATGGACTAATATTGCACATGAGTGCCACTACTATGACCAATCGCATCTTATTAAAGATTTTAACAGCTTCGCAGGATATTCTCCCAAAGTCATTGAAAAACATTTGCTTCAATCGCCTGTAAAACTTCAGTCCCATCTAAAGTTCTAGCATTTGTGCTATCCCCTATTTAGGCTATTAAAATGTCAGATTTTTACAATTTCATAGCTTGTAGAAAATTTATTTTGCATTTGGTTGTTTAATAACCATACACATAAATATTCATGACAAACTTAAAATAAACATAAGGAATAGCCACAAGTAAAAATTATCATATAATCAGCTATGATTTAAAGCGTGCTTACCTGTTACCATTAAAAACATTAAAGAATATACACACATGAAGAAAACAATGTATTTGCTCCTTATAGCATGTCTACCAAATATTGCATTTTCCCAAGCACTGGATTGGGTGATACAACTAGATCCTAAAATTAGTATTACAGAAAATGCTGAAGATAAAATCCCTCGTGGCCATAGCATTACTGATGCTGACGGTAATATATATGTTACGGGCCACTTTTCAGGAACTGCTGACTTTGACCCTGGAGCGGGCACCTTTAATCTCACTTCCAAAGGAGGTGAAGATATGTTTTTGTGTAAATTTAAAAATGACCGCACTTTGTTATGGGCGATTGGAATTGGAGATACTGAAAATGATGCCGGCGGTCATCTTGCCTTTGACCCACTTGAAAAGAACATATACATTACCGGAGGCTTTAGGGGAAAAGTAGATTTTGACCCATCGGCAGCTAATACTACGCTTTCCTCAACCGGAGGTAGTGATATTTTTGTAAGTAAATATACTGCTGATGGCAACTTCGTATTTGGGAAAAGCCTAGGAGGTGATAATACTGATTTTGGACAATGGGTCGGTATAGACCAGTCAGAAAATATATATCTATCAGGGTATTTTGAAGGTACAGCTGATTTTGATCCTGCCGTTACAGCTTCCAATTTAACATCAGTCGGCACTTCAGACCTTTTCGCTTCCTCACTAAAAGCCAACGGTGATTTCAACTGGGCTTTTCGGTTCAATGGAGGTGTGACGGATCCGGGGGGTTATATAGCCATCAATGATATCTCCTTAAGCACTGGGGGGGAATTATTCCTAACTGGATCTTTGACAAAAACGGTTGATCTTAATCCCGGAGCCGGTACAAATGATTTCATCTCTGCAGGCGAATCAGACATTTTTATATTAAAGTTAAATAGCTCCGGCACATACGAATGGGCGCGTGTTATAGGAGGTGAAAGCTTCGATTTTGCGAGCCATATCAGCACAGTACCATCAGGAGAGTTGCTTATTACCGGAACATTTCTCGGAACAACAACTTTCGACCCTCCTAATAATATTATCCTTACCTCTACCAGTGGCGGCTACAGCGCGTTTGTTTGGAAAATAGATAAAACGGGCAAAACAATTTGGGCAAAAGCTCTCGATACTAAAGGTTCAGGAAATTCCACATACGGGTTAGACATTCTACCAGATCCAAAGGGAAATGTTTTCAGTTCAGGGATTTTTAATAATATTTTTTTAAATCCTGATGCCCACGAAGATAGCGACTTGACACTGGGCGAAGGCGGCTATATTTCTATACTTAACCCCAACGGAAATTATTTATGGGGAGGTGTTTTAAAGCGGCTTGAATTTTCTACTACACCTACTTCTATCTCTAATTTAGGTATGGATAATAAAAGTAATTTATACACTATAGGCTCTTTTGGTTCAAAAGTAGATTTTGACCCTGATCCCGCTAAAGAAATAACGCTGCTCTCAGCAAGCTCAAGAGATATCTTCATTGCCAGGTTTAGTATACCTCAAGCTCTGCCTGTAACTTTTGGCCCTATAACAAGCACCTGGACAGAACATGGGCTCAGTATAAACTGGGTAACTGAAAGTGAAACAAATAACAGTCATTTTTATGTTGAGATTTCGAAGGACGGTAAAAAGTTTGTGAAAGCAGCCACGGTAAAAAGCAAACATGAAGACGGATATTCTGCATCAGCAGCCAGCTACTCAGTAATTATTCATAATGATTCTATCCTTGCATTATCAGGAGTATCACTCCTTATTATACTTATCCTAATTAGCTTAACCTTCAAACATCCGACAAGGAAATCACTATTAGCCGCATCTGTATCCTTATTTGCGGTCTGCTGTATTACGTTTATTTCCTGTAAAAAAAGCCATGAAGATATATTAACGAAAAAAAACAATACTGTTTTCGTTAGGATAGCACAGGTAGACAAAGACGGCACAACTGCGTACGGCAGAGTGATAAAAGTAGTAAAAGATTAAAGAGATGTCTATTCTAAATATCTCAAGATTCGCATAAATTTTTATTAAATTTATAAAGCAAACACTACAAGAAAGCCACGAAAAATTATTCTTAATTTATTAAATCAAAAAAACAATGAAAACAGCAACTGACCTTGTAAAAGAAGCAAAGGCTTCGATTGAAAATCTTTCTCCATCAGAAGTGAAATCAGAAATAGAAAATGGGGCCACACTTATTGACATAAGGGAACCCGATGAGCAGGAAAAGAATGGCAAAATACCTGGATCAATATTAGCACCTAGAGGCATGCTTGAATTTTATGCAGATGAAACCCTACCGTACTACAAACCGGAGTTTAATAAAAATAACCGCATCATTTTGCATTGTGCCTCCGGCGGAAGATCGGCCCTTGCAACAAAAACACTTAAAGAAATGGGATATACAAATATTGCCCATCTTGATGGAGGGATAAAAGGCTGGAAAGATGCCGGTTTTGAGGTTGCATAGCCATCCGGAAAATAGTACATATGAAATCAGCATTATCGCCGATACAACCAACAACTGCAAATGAACGGGCCGATATTCTCGACATTCTGCGAGGCATAGCTTTGCTCGGCATTATCGTGGCCAACTACGCCATGTTCTCCCTTTACATTTTTCAGCCAATTGAAAAAACCAGGGCAATGCCTACTGCAACCATTGACTATTGGATTGGGTGGCTTCATTTTATTTTCATCGACGGAAAATTTTATAGCATATTCAGTTTGTTATTTGGAATAGGATTTTCCATCATTCTAAAAAACGCTGCGCAAAAGGGAAAAAAAGGGTTGACATTCTTTTACAGGAGAATATTTGTACTGATGCTCATCGGCCTTGCACATTTGTTATTGCTTTGGGAAGGTGATATTGTAATGCTGTATGCGCTCATTGGGCTATTACTGCCTTTGTTCCGAAATTTTAGTAACCGAGCATTAATTATAACTGCAGTTGGCTTGCTGCTTTTGCCAATAGCTATCGACTTGGTAAAAATATTAACAGATAATCGCATAAACATGAGCCATTGGCTCACAACTATTGGCCGGTCAATGGATAAAGAAATTGGTGTTACCGAAAAGAACTTTTCTACCTGGCTGGTTGACCATAAAAATTATTCTGATTTACTGGCTTATAACCGTGTCGGAGTTGTTTATCGCTATCAGATGCTTCTCGAAAACAATCGTGTTTTTAAAGTTCTGGCTATGTTTTTAGTTGGATTGTACGTTGGTCGTAATTTGATCTATGCAAAGCTGCAGGAAAATAAAACATTGTTCAAAAAATTGCAGGGCTGGGGTTTCCTTGTCGGCTTACCAATTTCTGTTTTTCATGCTTGGCTGGAAATGAATGGAAAGCGATTGCCAGCCATAGTTGGATGGTACAACACAATTTCATATGCATTTAGTGTGGTGCCGCTTAGCCTAGCTTATACCGCAACCATTTGCTTGTGGTACCTGAACAACCCTCATCATAAAATAATGAGAGTTTTTGCAAAACCAGGCCGCATGGCATTAACGAATTATATTTCACAAACTATTTTTGGCATTGCTATTTTTTATGGCATAGGGCTTGGACTGGGCGCTAAAACTGGTGTCCTCTATGTATGGCTGATAGCTATCGCTATCTATTTATTATTAATATTTTTGAGCCAAATATGGCTTAAATATTTCAACTACGGTCCGCTGGAATGGGTCTGGCGTATGATCACCTATGGAAAATGGCTAACTATTGCAAAAAACAAACTCCCACGAGGGGATAAACTGATTACACCAAATTAATTGCGAGTGCATAACCATGAATTAAAATTTAAATAAGAGCACCATGTTTCTATTAAAATATATATTATCAGCTCTCTCGTTTTTGATGTTGATGAATCAGAGTTTTGCACAAAGCAAATCAGAAAAAATTCAGCAGTTAGTTAATGATTACAAGAATCAAAATCTATTTAACGGTTCCATCCTGGTAGCCGCAAAGGGTGAAGTGGTTTACAAAAATGGAGTAGGCATGGCCAATATAGAATGGAGTATTCCCAATACGCCGCAAACAAAATTCAGGGTGGGTTCAATCACCAAACAATTTACTTCTATGCTCATCATGCAATTGGTAAACGAGGGAAAAATTGATTTGCAAAAACCCATTACTGCCTACCTCACAAATTACCGAAGGGAAACCGGCGACAGCATTACGATTCATCAATTGCTCACTCACAGCTCTGGTATTCCTAATTATACAGATAATACTGCATTTGCAAAAGTCAGTAAACTTCATTTTGCTTTAGATGATTTCATTCGTATGTATTGCAGTGGCGATCCTGAGTTTAAACCGGGCTCCCGTTTTAGTTACAGCAACAGCGGCTACTTTATACTTGGGGCGATCATTGAAGCAGTTACAAAAAAGGCATACAATGATGTTTTACAGGAACGCATATTGGATGTGGTAGGCATGAGGAATACCGGCTATGACTTCTCTCAAAAAATCATCACTAACCGGGCCTCTGGTTATGAAAAAATGATGAATGGCTATATCAATGCTGAATATCTGGACATGGGCTTGCCTTATGCAGCAGGTTCCCTTTACTCCACTGTGGAAGATCTTTTGCTTTGGAACAATGCACTGTATAAAAAAGAACTTTTGCCGGATTCATTGAAGAAAATAATGTTTTCACCCACCATCGATGCCTGGGGTGCAGCAGTGGCCTACGGATGGTTTGTACGAAATATTCCGACTAAAGATTCTGCAAAAAAAATTGAAATGATTTGGCATAGTGGTGGAATAAACGGGTTCTTATCTGAACTGGCACGTTTCCCCAATGAACAGAATTTTATTGCCATACTGGATAACGCTGGTGGTGCCACCAGCAGTTTGTTGCAGGATGTCATCAATATATTGTATGAACTGCCTGCTGAAAAATTAAAACCATCTTTTATTTCGGCTTTAAGCAAAAAGATAATTGAGGGCTCAGTAAACGTTGCCTGGCAGTATTATCGCTCACTGGGTAAGGAGGAAAAAGAAAAGTTTGATTTTCGGGGTGCCGAAAAGCAGATAAATACATGGGGATATCAATTATTAAATGATAAAAAAAATGTGGGTGATGCTTTAAAAATGTTTGAAATAAATGTATTACAGTTTCCCAATTCTTCGAATGTTTATGATAGTTATGCGGAAGCATTGATGAATGCAGGCAATTTCCCGATGGCTATTGAAAATTATAAAAAATCGCTTCAACTTGATTCCGCAAATAACAATGCAAATTTTGCAAAGGCCATGATTAGTGGAATGCAGGCAAAGCCAGATACTTTACGTATAATGGTAGATGGGCATGAAATGGTATTATATAAGACAGGCAACAAAGGTCCGGTGGTTGTATTGGAATCAGGAGGTAATAGTGATCACCGTAGCTGGCACAGTATTGTGCCGGATCTGGCAAAAACCATGACTGTTATTACTTATGATCGCCCCGGTTATTTATCCTCTCAATCCTGTGCTTACCCACGTACAGCCAATCGTGTGGCTGACGAATTAAAGCATGCATTGACTATAGCAGGCATAAAGGGCCCATATATTGTTGGTGGCTGGAGTTGGGGTGGATTTTTTGTGAGAGCCTTTGCTGCAAAATATCCGGCCGATACAAAGGGATTACTATTGGTTGACCCAGCCCAGGGTGAAACCTACCTTCAGTTGGCTCTTCAACATCCAGATGACTTTGTTAAAAGTTCACGGGAAACTGGGGCATGGAGCGTTGCGGGACAAGAAGAAATTGCAGCTATGCTTTCTTCTATGCAGCAGGCAGGTATGTCTGATAAAAAATACAAGGGGAAAATTGAATTATTGATTGCCGGTAGTTACAGGGATTGGAAAGATTCAGAAAAACCTTGGAAAAAAATATGGATCGATGAGTTAGTGAAATGGGCTAAAGCACAAAAAAATTCCCGTTATCAAATTGTAGACAGTGGTCATGGCATTCAGTTTGAAAAACCGGAAGTGGTGATTGAGGCTATTAAAAGATTGGCGAATTAAATCTCAACTGGGCTTTGTTGGGAATAACTGCTATTGCTGCATGTGGGGTTACGTGTTTAAGTAAATAATAATGATGCTTCGGATTTGGTAAAAAAGATTCCTGTTGGCATTTTGAATTTTTGTTTATTAGCGGAGCGTAAAAAATTAATAGTTATGATTTTCATTTATGCAATGCTTTAACCCCGCAAAGAAATTGTAGCTAACTTTTATATTAATTAGAACCTGATATGAAATCTATAACTTTTTTTCTCTTTCTTAGCCTATCCTTTTTGAAAGTTTTTACACAAAACAGGGCGGCAAAATTCGACAGCCTTTTTACCAATCTACACCAAGAAAATAGGTTTTCAGGCAATGTTTTGATTGCAGAGAATGGCGTACCTATCTTTCAAAAAAGCTATGGACTTGCATTCCGGGAAAAAGGCGAAGCACTGAACAGTGAATCAATTTTTGAACTGGCATCTCTGGGTAAGCAATTTACAGCTATGGCTATCATGATCTTAAAAAAGCAAGGTAAACTTAATTATGAAGACAGTCTTCGGAAATTTTTTCCTGAATTACCTTATCAAAGCATTACTATCAGGCATATTTTAAATCATACTTCAGGGCTTCCCGATTATATGGATTTGGCTGCGCAATATTGGGACAGTTCAAAGATCATGACCAATAAGGACATGATTCAACTGCTGGCAGATAAAAAACCAACCAAACTGTTTGCACCCGGTGAAAAATGGGAATACAGCAATACTGGATACGCTTTATTGGGTAGTATTATTGAAAAGGTTTCCGGGCAATCTTTTAAAGATTTTATGGCGCAGCATATTTATAAGCCATTGGGGATGAACAGGACCTTGGTTTATCATAAGCGATTAGAAAATCGAAGTATTGATAATTATGCATACGGATATGTTAAAGATGATAGCCTGGGATATATCATGGCCGATAGTTCATCAGGAGTAAAAAACATGGTGTATTCTCTCGATGGAATTTATGGCGATGGCATTACTAATTCCACTACTACCGATTTGCTAAAATGGGACCAGGCTTTACATACTGAAAAATTGGTTTCTAAAGAAATGATGGAAGAAGCTTTTTCGCCTGGGATATTAAGAAATGGAACCCAAACTGAATACGGCTTTGGTTGGTTTATAAAAAATGATAAGGATTTTGGTAAGAGCTATTTTCATTCTGGCGGGTGGCCGGGTTATACAACCTGGATTGAAAGATATCCCAACAGCAACAAAACCATTATCATCCTTGCCAACGCGGGTAGCGGACTCAACAAAATAAAATCAATTCGACATATTTTATTCAACCGCGAAGAAAAAGAACCGGTGGTTATTCCATTGCATGAAAAAATTTTACAACAATATGCAGGCTATTATAAACTCTCTGAAAATGATACAATTATTGTAAAATTTGAGGAAGGCAAATTGTTTGCCGAAGGAGCAGGCCAGGCAAAGCACCAGCTATTAGCCGAAACCAGGGATATTTTTTTCAGAAAAAATAGCAGCACTAAAATACAGTTTGTATGCGATGCAAGTGGCAGGGTTAAGTATTTGAAAATTTTGCGTGAGACCGGCCCTGCGAGTGAAGTACCAAAATTAAAATGAGCAGGAAACGTAGCGATAGAGTTGAAACAAATGAAAACAAAACAGCAATCATGTGAAAATGTCAAACGTTTAATATGATCATTCTGCAACATACGCCACACCCGGCTTTAAGGTCAATGATCGATTTCTTTTACCTGATGCACATACAGCAGGAAAAAGGAAGCCCGCCTGTAGTTTCACCTTTTCCGCCAACACCATTGCAGTTTATAGTCTTTTACCTTGATGACCAGGTGGTGACGAACAAAGAAGGGGAAACAGTTCAAAAAACGCGCAGTCGCTGTATGGTAGTAGGGCCGCAGGCCACTAAAATGAATGTAATTGTGCACGAAAGCCATCGGTGTTTCGTAATTGGTTTTCAACCAGGAGGGTTGCACCGTTTTTTACGTATTCCTATGACAGAGTTGTACGATGATGGCTTTGACGGACGGCAGCTTATGGGCAAACAAATGGAAACTCTTACTGCCCAATTAATGGAAGCGCCCGACTTTAATCAAATGGTGGTTATTGCAGAAAAGTATTTTCTCAATTGCATTAACATGGTCAAAGAGCAACTACCGATAGACCTGGCAATGGCGGTGTTGGCTAATCAAAAAGGCCTGGTTGCTATTGATAAAGTTGCATCCCTGGCGTGCCTGAGTGTAAGGCAGTTTGAGCGAAAATGCCTTGAAAGGATTGGCTATTCTCCCAAATTTTATGCACGACTGGCGCGATTCTCAAAAGCTTATCGCCTGCGCGAGGCAATGCCGCATTTGTCATGGACAGCAATTGCGTATGAAGCTGGGTATTTTGATCAGGCACATCTCATTCGCGACTTCAGGCAGTTTACTGGAATATCTCCCCGTATACTTGACAAGCAGATCAACAATAATCCTTTTCCTATGCAGGGGTTCTTAGAGAACCTATAGATGTCGTTTTTATACAATGTTCTCGTCATATGGGGGTATAACTTTGATTATGAACAACCATTAATCAAATCAGACATAAATGAAAAAGGCATCATCAGCAATAATATTTATTATAGCAGCGCAGTTTGTAATGGCTCAAAACAAAAATTATGAAGAACTTTTGCAACTGCCTCGTTACACATCGGACTTTTATTACAGCCCCGGAAAAGAAAAAATAGCAAAAGACATCGCCATCTCAATAGAATCTGCGACAAAATATTTCAAAGAGGAACTTGATTTTATTCCCAAAACAAAAATCTTTGTACTGGGACCTGAGCATTGGAAGAAATATGCTGCCTTCCCCGTGTATGGCATGCCGCATAATATTGATATGGTAAGGCTCGCAGTTGCATCAGATGAAAACGATTTCTGGCAAAGTTTTTTGCCGCCACTCGATAAACTTCCTGCTGTTTTAGTTGAAAGAATTAAAACAGCATACCGCAATGCAGATAAAAGCTACAGTATGCGGCCTTTTTTTAACCTGCTCGCCATCCATGAACTGGGGCACAGTTACCACGGTCAGAAAAAAATAAATATGCAGCGCAAATGGATGCAGGAATTGTTTGTGAACATAATGTTGCATACGTATGTTGCAGAAAAGCGTCAGGACCTTTTACCTGCGCTTACTACCTTTCCTGAAATGGTTGTGAGCGCAGGGTCTGCTGAATTCCGTTATACCTCACTTTCAGATTTTGAAGAAAAATATGATGATGCAGGCGCTGGCATGACAGCTAAGAATTATGGATGGTATCAATGTAACTTTCACCATGCTGCAAAAAATATTTATGATGCAGGCGGAAAAAAAGTGTTGAATAAATTATGGACAGCTCTACAAGAGCATCCGGAAAAATTAAATGATATAGCGCTTGTACAGATGCTGAACGATAAAGTCCATCCGTCTGTGGCTGATGTTTATAGAAAATGGAATCAATAACTTTTAATGCATAACCGGCATTGGTACAGTGACATCTTTTAGCGGGATATTTAAATTAGCGCTGAATTTGAGAGAATAGATATGTATGAAAGTAATTTAACTACCAGCTACCGCCAGCGCCCCCTCCACCAAAACTTCCGCCGCCAAAGCCGCCAAAGCCGCCTCCACCACCGCCAGACCAGCCACCGCCTCTGCCGCCGCCCCATCCGCCACCGGGAATGATCCACGGCATACCGCCCCGGCCCCAATCATCGGTATAACCCCGGCGCGATACATAACCGCCGCCGCCATTATTTTTACTAATGATGGCTAATACAATAAGCACAACTATTATAATTATAATAATAGTAAACATGCTCATGCCACTCTTACGGCCTCTATTGCTGTATCCATCCGGAGCCTTGTATCTCCCTTCTGCGGCTGCAATAATATTATCAATGGCTTCATCAAGCCCACGGTAGTTGCTGCCAGCCCTGAAGTTGGGCAATAAGTTATTGTGTACAATTTCACTCGCTACCAAATCTGTTACAGCGCCTTCCATGCCATAACCAGTTGCAATAAACACACCCCGTTGCCCACCTTTTTTTGCGGTATTGATTAATACTACCACGCCATTGCTGAACTGCGCCTGCCCCCCAACGCCCCATTTTCTGCCAAGCGCCACGGCATATTCATCAATTGTATAGCCGCCCAACTCATCTACAATTACTATGGCTATTTGGTTAGATGTGCTGTCATCATAAGCTACCAGTTTGTTTTCGAGCGCTTGAATTTCTTCACTGCTTAAAAACCCCGGGCCGTCAGACGGATCGCTAAAATTATTTACCAGCCTTGGCGGCTGTGGCGGAGCTGGAATTACAGATTCTATTTGAGCTAGACCGATGCTGCTGAAAAGCATTGCAGCAAAAAACACCAATACCGCTATTCTGTGGATATGAAATATCTTTATGTATCTGAAATTATTGATAGGAGCTGATTTAAGAGTTAATAACCGCTATTTTTTTATACAATCACCAAACACAATTTCATCGGGCAGTTCGTTTTGATCGGTAACCCGGTCGTATGGAAAATGAAACTGAAGAGCTTCACCAATTTCATTCACATAAG
Source organism: Bacteroidota bacterium (assembly GCA_023423285.1). Taxonomy (GTDB): domain Bacteria; phylum Bacteroidota; class Bacteroidia; order Chitinophagales; family Chitinophagaceae; genus Niabella. The sequence goes on along the minus strand of JAFAFV010000021.1, from coordinate 10,226 downwards.
TGCTCACCCCTGCGGCAAAATTTTCTTTATCAAAATGCTGTAAAATGTGGTTTACGGCTTCTTCCCAATATTTTTTGCCGGTTCTTTTATAAATACCTTCATCTGCATAAATGGCTAACAGATGGTCCTTTACAGCAATGTATAACAATACAGCGTTGCGGTCGGTGGTTTTATCCATGGCCAGTTGAAAAAACACTTCAGCAGCACGCTCTACTGGGTCTATATATGGGCATCTGTTTTCCATATATACCCGTATTTCGCCACTGGTACGGATTTCGGCAAGCCGTATAGCCTTTACTATGCGCTCCTTCTCAGCATCTGTAAGAAGATCGAACGGTTTTTTATTGAATAATGAAAATCCCATTAAAATTGAATTTCAACATTTTGATCTGCACCGGCATCTGCCGTAAATCCTGATTTTTCTTTAAATCCAAACAGTTTTGCAACCAGGTTTTTAGGAACAGTAAGCACGGCATCATTATAATCTTTTACAGCTGCATTAAAATCGTTTCGTGCCACTTTTATCCTGCGCTCATTACCTTCAAGTTGCGTTTGCAAACCTCTGTAAGCAGATGTGCCTTTTAGCTGCGGATATTTTTCTACAACTAAGATTAACCTGTTGCTGGCAGCACTCAACCTGTTTTGTGCAGCATTTTGAGTATTATAGTTTTCTGATGTAGGCGCCCCACCGGTAACGCGGGCCGCGTTGCCACGTGCTTCGGCTATTTGGGTAAGCGTATTTTGTTCAAAATCTGAAACACCTTTCACTACGTTTACCAGGTTTTGCGTAAGATCAAGCCTGCGCTGATAAGTATTTTGCACCTCGGCCCAGGTTCTGTTTACCTCGTTTTCTTTTTTTATCAGCGAATTGTAGGCTACACTTATGTACAATCCAATCAGAATAACCGCAGCTCCAATAAGGTAACCAGAAAATCTTTTTTGATTCATTAAAGAAGAATAGATAAGATTTACGATGCAGCAATTATACTATACCGTAAACAGCATTAATCAAAATTTACCTGGGGAGCTTTTTCTGCACCCGCGTCGGCCTGAAAACCTTCTTTGGCTTTAAAACCAAATATACCGGCAAAAATATTCATCGGAAACTGGCGTACTTTGTCATTGTAGCCCTGAATGGCTGTATTGAATGTTTGCCTTGAAGCCCGGATATCGTTTTCAATCCCTTCGAGCTGGCCCTGCAATTGCAAATAATTTTGATTGGCTTTCAGATCGGGATAACTTTCCACAACAGCCAGTAAGCGGCTTAAGGCGCTACTAACCTCACCCTGTGCTGCCTGAAACCTGTTTATGGCTTCGGGAGTAAGGTTTTCTGCATCTACGTTAACTGATGTTGCCCTGCTTCTTGCTTCAATTACGCGTGTAAGGGTTTCCTGCTCAAATTTAGCAGCGCCCTTTACGGTGTTTACAAGATTTCCAACCAGGTCATTGCGCCTTTGGTATTCACTTTGAACATTGTCCCATGCTTTTTTTACATTATTATCCAGTTTAACTACGGAATTATATCCGTTGCAACCCATAAACCCGATTACAACAAGAGCGATAATTAGAATGATGCCGATTCCTTTCATTATTTTACTTTTTAGCTTTAAGAAATAAATTTAAAAAATTACAGTTAACTATTGTGCAAATCAGACGCCATGTTTAGCTACAATCGGTAAAAGAAAACAAAACGTCGGTAAACTATGCCCCCAATTTTCTCATTGTTGTTGTTGCGCCACCATTTAATGTCAAATCAACAGGTTTATTGGCTTTCCAATTACCTCTTGTAAAGTCAGGAATTTCAACCGGGGCTGATTTTTTTGCCACTGATCGTTCGCTCATCATACCCACAGCAGACCAGGCCGCAGCATCGTAAACATCCTGATCCAAAGGCAAACCGTTGCGCAGGCAGTCAATCAGTCTCCAGTCCATCATAAAATCCATACCACCATGACCTCCTACTTTTTTTGCCATTTCGCCAATATGTTTTATAATTTCCGGTTTGTATTTCTCCATCATTTCATCCTGTTCCGCTGGTTTCATCCATTCGTGACCGAAAGATATCCTTCCAGGTTCGGGGTATTTACGTGCAATCCCCTTTGTACCACTTATTAAATGAATTCTCGAGTAAGGCCTGGGAGAAGTAACATCATGCTGTATCATGATAGTTTTACCTTTTTGCGTCTTAATTACAGATGTATTCATATTTCCCCTGAAATATTTTTTCGTATATGGCTGATAGAACGAATCGCTCTTTGCCAGTTCAACAGCTTTATCGTGCATCATGAAATCGTTTGAACTCATTGAAACAAGTGTTCCCATTATATCGCCGCGATTAATGTTGAGGCACTGCGCCACCGGCCCAAGGCCATGGGTAGGGTACAAGTTACCATTTCTATTGGCATTTTCGTTTAAACGCCACATTTTATCATAACCATTTTTTTGCAAATTGGATTCCAGCAAATCATGAATATAGGCGGCTTCCGCATGAACTAATTCTCCAAAGACCCCTGCCCGTGCCATATTCAGCGTAGCAAGTTCAAAGAAATCATAGCAGCAATTTTCAAGCATCATACAATGTTTGCGTGTACGCTCGGAAGTCTCTACTAATTTCCAGCACTCATCCAGGGTAACAGCAGCAGGCACTTCAACGGCTGCGTGTTTACCTGCATTCATTGCAACAACAGCCATCGGGGTATGCAAACTCCAGGGGGTACATATGTAGATCAGGTCAAGATCTTTCCTTTCGCACATTTTTTTCCATGCATCATCGCCTACATATTCGTCAGCTTTAGAGAGACCGGCCGCGGAAAGAATTTTCTGTGACGTGTCAACATTGTCCTGATGTCTGTCGCATAAGCATTTTATCTCCACTTCTTTTATAAACCTATACCGGTTGATGGCCCCTTTACCCCGTTTCCCAAGCCCGATAAAACCAATACGCACCACATCCATTTTTGGGGCAGAGTAGCCAGACATATTAAACCCGGGAGCCGCCTGCGATCTTCTTGCAGAACACTCTATCTCTTCATCAGTGGCTGCAAATGCGGGAAGGTCAAGCGCAAGCAACCCGGCGCTAAGCCCGAGGTTCTTAATAAATTTTCTCCTGTTATTTTCCATGCTGTTTTGGATTTAAGTTATTGCTATTTTAATGAAAAATTATTATTTATGCCATTTAAGAAATATCTTTCGATCAGAAAACCAAAGTTCGGCTTGTCCATCGGTACCTAAAAAAATATCCGGGTTCCCTTTGTACTCCACCTTGCTTAGGCTTAGTTCGTGTTTCAGACTTTCACTCAACCAGGTAAAATCGAAATCTTCTTTTTTCAAATCCGATTTGGGGAAATCCTCATCCATGTATTTTTCGAGGATAGCCCCGTAAACATGCTCTTCATAAAAAAGAACCGCCTCAAGGCTAAAATCCTGTGTTGTAGTATCATCACTGTTTAAGTGAAAAATAACAGAGTCGGGCCTAAATGTATGCAAGTCTAATACACGCGACAATTTTGAGGTATCATTCGAAAGCTGAGCTGACAGATCAATTGAAGTCGTTGTGAGTGAATCCGGGCTTACGGTTTCTGTTGATCTTGGTTCGCCACTACCGCATGAAACAACCAAAAAGATAAGTAACAGGCTGCTTAAATATTTTTCGAAAATAATCATTACTAATCGTTTACAGCGAATTTCGGTAAATATTGAATTCCATCTGTTTTTAATGAGGAACAATTGAATATTTTCCACCGGAAGATTTGAACATCGTTGTGTTTTTACCTTCATGGATTGTTTTCCTTATAATATTTTTACCGGTTTGAATCACCCAGTTACCTGATTTTAAACCCGTAAGTATTATATCCTGGCTCTTCCCGCTCGGCACTGAAATAGATAATGGCTGATCTATCAATTCTTTACCCCTGGGCATAACCACAATCTTATTATCAATCATCAGCGTATAACAATCCGGACCCTCAGAATATTTTACCGGAAGAGGCTTTGTATCCCCATCTGCAAATTGGAAAACAGTAACAAACCTATCGTAAGAAGCAGGTGATTTAGGAGAAATCATAATCCGGTTAGCATTACTTTCAGGTAAACTTTTAGAAGGCGGAGTGTACTTGAAATTAAATACACTGTTCGCATCATCCCCGCTTAATGCATTAATTTCAACATCATTGAAGGATGGTTGAAACATTGAAATGTGTGTTTTGCCGGTAAGTGAATCAGCTTTGTTCTGAAGTACAATACTGTTGGACAATATTCGTGGCGGATTATGTGTATTGATCTGCAGGTATTTTTTAAAAGTGGGGTCTGAAGTCGTTATATCATCTGTAAGAATAATAACAGCCGGAATATCTTTTCGTTTCAGATTCAAAAAACAAAAGCTACGGATATAAGATCTTATTTTTTGGGAGTATGCACCGGTAAGGTCAACGGAGAAATAGCTGTAAGAAGGGTCTGGTTTGTTTTGCTCAAAATCCGCAGATATCACCTTACCATTATAAAACAAAGAATCTGAAACTAATTGCTGCACGCTTAAAGGAGTTCTGCGTACAAATTTAGTTCCACCGTCATTAGCCTGCGTTCCGGAAAATTTTTCCAATGGGTCCACTACCAGCATCATACTATGAGCCACCGACCTTTTATTAAAACTGTTATCATACGGTGTTCCATAAAACCCGTAAGTACCTATATCCGCAACCTGAAATCCCCGGTAATAAAACTGAACAGCGCCTGCATCGCTGTGCTGATGATTGCCAAAATGGTACCCGCCACCCTTAATCTCAGCAACCACGTCACTACTGTTCTGGCCAATGTTCCAGCCGGTGCGTGCAATCATTGACCCTAATACTGGCCCAAAATCTATTGTGAGCGGCAATTTATGTAAACCGGTATCTGCTTTTAAAGCAGGCTCATTTAAAAGCAGGAAAAGTACAGGATTTTCCTTCATGCCACCCTGTCGTAAAAATTCGCCCTTTAATATTGGGTCTGAAGAATAAGTATAACACAAGAACATGGTTTGAGGTGATTTCCAGTAGTACCGTCTACCTGGCGCTGGCGATCCAAAACCGTCTCCATCGCGAAGCATTTGGCCATCAGGCGTACGCATATAAAGGAAGTATAAAGGAACATTTTTAATATTATCGTCAAAAACCCGCTGGCCACTCATGCGATAAAAAAGCCACGCATTGTGCATCTCCCAATTGAACCTGTACGAAGCATAATTTACTCCCTGGTTATGACGTGGCGATTGATATTCGAATTTTCTCATCGGCACCAATTCTTCTAAAGTTACAAAGGATGTGTACTGATAAGGTAAGGGATCTTCGTTATAAACAGCAATGCTCATAGCCAGCAAGTCGCGATTCACCTGGGCTTCTGCGCCATGGCCGTTAATGATCTTTGTTTTGAAGGGTGGCCACCCAATTTCCATATCTTCTGCAAGCCTCATAAGATTTGTGTATAAAACTTTCTTTTCATTTTCGCTTAGAAGGTCATAACACCAATCATAAACTTCTGAAGCGTGGTAGATGGCCCTGCCTATTTCCCTTGTGATGTCCAGTATATTGCCAAAATCAATTTTAGAAATATAATCAGATGTTAATTGAATTGCTTCTTTACCAATCTTTTGATCTCCTGTCACGAGGTAGTAAAACGCTTTTGCTTCAACAGCTCTTTCTAATTTGTTATCAAATTGTATTTCAGCATTTGGGTCAAACTTATAGTCAAAGGGAGTTAATGCCATCTTTCTTACGGCTTCCCAGGCATCTCTATTTTCCACAGATGCTACGTTTGATTTTATCTTTTGCAAACTTTGGCTGTTAACCCACAAACGAGGATGTTTGGCGGGAGGAATAATTTTTGGAGTATAGTTCTGAGCTTCCGCTGGAACTGCCGGAGCTTTGTACGGTGTAAACGTAACACTGCCCAGCCTTACGCCTCTGGGCAGCCATATCTTTAATTGATGTTGCCCTCCACCCAGTTCAAATTTACCTGTAACCTGGTTGGGAATATTCCATGGAACATACACAACGCGTTTTTTAGCACTGGCTTCATCAAACTGAAGCCTCAAAAACAAAGACTCATACTTTGTTTTCGCTTTGCCCATAACTTCGGCGCCTTCTTCATCAACAACTGCAATTGTACTCATTACGTATTTGCCTGGTGGAGCTGTAATATTAAAAACCAGGTCTGGTTCATTTCTTTGACCGTTTATCGCAGACGCCACTCCTTTTTTTAAAGCAATTGTATTCTTATTTCTGACCCTGTCATCCTGTAAAAGTTCTGCTGTTTCAGCATTCACACTTGCTAACTCAGGAGTTAAAATAAATGTTTCCGGCTGTTGGGTCACAACCTGTGATTGCACATCGATATTTGAGTTAATTACAGCAAAGCAAAAGAAAAGAAATGGCAGCCAGCGAACAGGTAATATAAGCATAGTAAGTTTTAAATTAGAGGCATCAAATTAGGTAAAAAAATTGATTATTCAATATTTATATATGCAACATAAATATCGAAAAGGTATCATCACTCATAACATATACTTTTGACTTTCAGCTGTAACTATGTGCACCAGGCTAACCAGCTTTTATATTGTAGTATTTATTATTTCGAACCGGCTACAAGAGAAGTTTCTCACCGTTTACATAAGGCCGAAACATTTATTAAACCATAAGCAATTCTTTTTATAAGCTGATGCAAATCATATATAAAAAACTACAACTATTGCAAATTGATGCAACAATTACATTGTAACTTTACGTCCATACTAAAACAAGCTTTTATGGAAAAAAACATGAGCCGGAAATCATTCATTAAAAATTCAACTTTGGGCCTTGCAGGCCTTGCCGTGACAAATTTTTCAGGAATCAACATTTTAAGATCGAACAAAAATGCCGTAAACGTAGCGTTTATAGGAACCGGCAACCGGGGTCAAGGTGTTATTTATACTATTAAGAGAAATAATCTTTTACAATTGAACGTTATTGGCTGTTGCGATATGATGCCTGAAAACTTAAAGAAAGGTATTGCAAGAGCTGGCGGCGGAAACGTGAAAGCTTACACTGATTACCGGCGAGTGCTTGATGATAAGAATGTGGATGCAGTATTTATTACCACACCCATATTTGAACATTTTCCAATGGCAATGGATGCTATCAGTGCGGGCAAACATATTTACCTTGAAAAAACAATGACCACTAATATTGCAGAAGCGCTGCAACTGGCGCAACGTATGAAAAAAGAAAAAAATCTGGTACTGCAGGTGGGCCATCAATACCGGTATTATGATATGTACCCTCAACTAAAAAGCTACCTGGCAGAAAACCTGATTGGTAAACTAACCAGAATAGAATGCCAGTACAACCGTAATTCTGACTGGGAAAATGGCTACGCAAAAGATCCTAAAACCGGCAAAATAGTAAACTGGAGGTTGTACCAGCATCTTTCCGGCGGTTTGCTTGGCGAACTTTCATCTCATCAAATAGATGTGGCCAATTGGTTGCTTGACAGTACGCCTGAAAAAGTGGTAGCAATGGGTGATATGAACTTTTTTAAAGATGACCGTACCTGTTGGGATAATGTGCACGCTGTGTACAACTATCCGAACGGGGTTAAGATGAATGTGATCTCCATCCTGAGCAATGAGTTTGACGGTTACAGAATGCGTTTGTTTGGAAATGAAGGCACCATTGAAATTGGCCGCAACAAATCTACCTTATACCTGGAAAGAAAGAAAAAAGAAAAAATAATATTAGACGGAGTAACCGGCGCCACAAAAGAAGCTCTTGATAACGGCAAAGGCATTGATATTTATACCGATAAGGTTGGTAAAGATCAAACCGTGTATGCGCTTGAATCTTTTGCTGATTGTATTGTGAACAATAAAAAACCGTTCTGCGATGTAGTAAAAGGTATGCAAACAGCTATCTCCGTACACATGGCCAATAATGCAGTGAGCAGCGGCGCCACAGAGTACTGGAAAAAAGAATATAATTTATAATCAACTTTGCTCTCTCATTTAATAAAACAACCTCACAGGTATAAAATCTGTGAGGTTGTTTATGATTTAGTCTATATGATTATTCCTGAACGGCTGCAATGCCCGGCAATGTTTTGCCTTCAAAAAATTCAAGCATAGCGCCACCGCCGGTTGAAACATAGCTCACTTTATCTTTATAACCAAACTTGTTTACAGCTGAAACACTGTCGCCGCCGCCTACCAGCGAGAAAGCTCCGTTTTGGGTAGCTTCTGCCACCGCCTCAGCAATAGCCTTAGTACCGGCCTGAAATTTTTCCATTTCAAAAACGCCCATCGGGCCGTTCCACAAAATAGTTTTGGATGCTTTGATCACATCTGCAAATTGTCTGCGTGCTTCGTCCGCTATATCCAATCCCATCCATCCTTCTTCAATTGCATCGCTGTTTGAAACTTTCGTATTTGCTTCTGCATCAAACTTATCAGCCACCACACTATCAACCGGCAGATGTATGCGCACGCCTTTAGCTTCGGCTTTCTGTAAAATATCTTTTGCTGTTTCCAGCCTTTCTTCTTCAACAAGTGAATTGCCAATTGTACCCCCTTGCGCTTTAAAGAAAGTATAAGCCATACCCCCGCCAATAATAATATCAGTTGCTTTTTCCATCAGGTTTTCGATGATTAAAATTTTATCAGAAACCTTGGCGCCGCCCAGGATGGCTGTGAATGGTTTTTCACTTTCGCTTAAAACTTTCTGAGCGCTTTTTACCTCGCCTTCCATCAGCAGGCCAAACATCTTTTTCTCCTGCGGAAAGAACTTTGCTATAATAGCGGTTGAAGCGTGCGCACGGTGTGCAGTACCAAATGCATCATTCACATAAACATCACCCAGCTTGCTTAGTTTTTCTGCAAATGCTTCATCGCCTTTGGTTTCTTCTTTATAAAAACGAAGATTTTCAAGTATGAGCACTTCACCGGGTTGGAGTGCAGCCGCAGCACTTTCAGCTTTCTCTCCAATGCAGTCATCCACAAAATTCACCTTAATGCCACCCAACAAATTGCTGAGATGGCTTACAAGATGTTTTAGTGAGAATTTATCTTCAGGGCCTTCTTTTGGGCGGCCAAGATGGCTCATCAAAATGACGCTGCCACCATCTGCCAGTATTTTTTGAATAGTAGGCACTGCTGCTTTCATGCGCGCATCAGATGTGATCTCAAGATTTTCGTTGAGAGGAACATTGAAATCTACGCGGATCAAGGCTTTTTGATCTTTGAAGTTGTAGTTTGAAAATTCTGACATAATAATATTTTTTAATTTTAAATTGTTGCTCAATTAGAAAGTGCTCGCATCTCTGGAACAAAAACAATAACAAAAACAGAAGCAATGCCAATTAAGGCTATAATTATGCTTATAATTCTTACTAACTTAAATTTATTTTTAAAATAAAGTTCCAAACATATCATTGCAGTAAATAACTGAATAGCTAATATTAAAAAAATAACTCCTTTTGTTGTATGCGGGTGAACTGAGTCGGGGTGGATAATAAATTCCAACCTGTATAGTTGAGTAAGAATTATAAAGATTATCGATAAGAGATATATCACCGCATTTTTTGCCGATCGTGCGCCAATATTATCTCTGGAAAGATTATCCTCTATATTATCAGAACGCTGCATATTAGACTTTCTTATATCGAGCGATATCGTGGCAAGTGAAAACGCCATACATGATAAAAACTAAAAAGCGGAACGTAACGCTCCGCTTTTGTTTAGTCTTATTCGATTATTTGCTGATCAACTGTGCAAAATGTTTCACAGTGCGAACGAGCTGCATGGTGTAACTCATTTCATTGTCGTACCAGCTAACAGTTTTCACTAATTGTTTATCGCCAACTGTCATCACTTTTGTTTGAGTAGCGTCAAATAAAGAACCAAAAGAGGTTCCGATGATATCGGTACTCACGATCTGATCTTCGGTATAACCAAAGCTTTCATTTGCCGATTCTTTCATCGCTGCGTTGATCTCCTCTGGTGTAGTTTGTTTATTAAGTATCACAGTAAGCTCAGTTAAAGAGCCGGTGATGGTAGGCACACGCTGGGCGGCGCCATCTAATTTACCTTTAAGATTGGGCAGTACCAAACCAATTGCTTTTGCAGCACCGGTGCTATTGGGAACAATATTGGCAGCGGCAGCGCGGGCTCTTCTAAGATCTCCTTTTGCATGCGGAGAGTCTAACGTGTTCTGATCGTTTGT
>JAFAFV010000205.1 GCA_023423285.1 Bacteroidota bacterium | reverse complement strand
GTTGCTGTTTTATTATCTTCTTCTATTTCAAATGCAGACAGCGCATCGTTATTCTCCGAATAAATACTTGGCGGCGGAAGTGTTGTAGATGCCATACCACCGGTAGCAACACCTGTTTGCAAAAGACCTACGCCGCTGCCGTTATTACGAATGGAGTTGTTAGCATTGATGTTTGCGGTCAACTTCATTTTTTTAGACTTTGGTTCATAAATCGTGTTCATACCCAATGTATACCGAGACATTCCGGTATTGTCAATAATTCCTTTTTCATTGTAATAACCCAGGTTGATCTTATAGTTAAAGCTGGGATCTCCGCCTTTAACACTAAGATTATGATTCTGGTTACTGGTGCTTTTAAAAAAATAAGATTGCCAGTTGGTAGAGTTATTATTATAAGGATTTAAGCTGTCAGATAAATAAGGTACTGAATTGGCTAAGGCCCATCCCGCATATTCTGAAAGATATTCATTGTAGCGTATAATCTGATCTACTTTTGTAAGCCTTTCAACACGTCCGCCATAAATATCCCTCAGTTTTGGTACTGTACTTACGAAATAGTTTGCGATATAATTAATCTCTGGTTTACCGGAACGTCCTTTTTTTGTATTGATAATCCAAACACCGTAGGCCCCTCTTGAACCATATACTGAAATAGCTGCCGCATCTTTCAAAATCTGCACTTCCTCAATATCTTCCGCAGGAATCAGCGTAAGCGGGCTTACCCCTGCACCTGCAGTTGCAAAACCATACTCATAATCTGTATTAGGGTCAATGGGTACCCCGTCAATAATAATTAATGGTTGTGTAGATGACAGATAAGCATCATTGCCAGACCCCGATACCTCTACAGAACTTAAACCTCTTTGAAAAATGGAACTTCTTGCACCCGGCATACCGCTGGTTGACTGAATGTTTACTCCCGCAACCTTTCCCTGCAAAAGATCTCCAAGGTTGGCCGCAGGAACATCTTTAATATCTTCTGATGTAATTACAACGGATGAACCCGTGGAAAGCACTTTACTTTTTTTGGCAAAACCCACAACCACCACATCACTCATAGACCTCGTAGCTTCATCCTGAATCATGTATATCATAAGGTCGTTTTCCGTTCCGGGTTTGTACGTTTGCTTTTTATAGCCTACAAATGAAAACTCCAGCGTTTCGTTGGCTCCAATTAGTATCGTAAAACGACCCAGTGAATCTGTATTCGTTCCCCTGCTGCCACGAACAACTGAAACACCTTCTATGGGCTGTTGTGTTTTATCATCAAAAACTCTCCCCCGCACCTCCACTTGCTGTGCAAATAGCATATGCGTAAGAAAACAAAAAAGCAGAAGCAATGATCCCTTCAATATCCTCATAACATGTTATTTATAAAGTCCGTTTTGACAGTTTTAATCGTTAGTGAACTTTGGTGACGTATTTTTGAAGTGAAACGCAATTTCCCAATCTCCTTTTTGGTAGATTGCAAAACTGAATCCCAACACAGCGGTTACGCCAAACCCCCCCGGCCCCAGCCGGTAATAAGAAAAACGTACATTTGCCCTGGAACCAGAACTGTTTGTATAGGGCGTTTCCAAAGGTGCTAACGGAATAGGATACGCTACGGTGTATTTAACTTCAGTATCTGTTAACCTCATATCAAAGCCGTGCACTAGTTTGGTCCAGTCAGTGAGGTTGAATAATTTGGGATTGATGGGTGAATACGCTGAGTCCAAAAATTTAAACGTGAGCGAATTACCATTACCACCTACCAGTTTGTTGAAATAAACATCCACTTCGCCGGCACCCATGTTTGCATCATCACGGCTTCTTACAAAATTAGACAAACTAATACCACTTGTTCCGGAGGTCAAAGCAGGTCCGGATGCCATACCCGTGGTTAGATTGTAATTATTCGGATCGTGTGGTACCGGTTTGTAAGGAATAAAACGCAGGTTGTAATAGTAATGCGTGGCACCACTGTTGGATACCTTTACATCGAAAACATATCCGGAATCAGGCCGGGTAATTAATTTGGAAGTATTCACATTACCCCAAACAACCACATCTCCAGAACCTTTACGCATTTCAAATATGCGATGGTTTTCAATGGTACGCTTTGCTTCAATCTCTGCAATAGAAGTTTCATACCCCGTATAAGAACCTGCACCGGTGGTTTTCCAAACCGTAACAGGATATACATCGTTTGTAAGCTCAGGCGCGGGCTCACCATTAAAGCGCCGCATATTCACTATCTCAAACTCCAGTGGAAGGGTTGATTCGCCGTAGCTAAACGGGTTACGAGCGATGTAATTTCTGCCTAAAACCGGCGAAAAAGTAGTCGTTAAAAATGTGGCGGTAGGATCAATTGCATCTAACTGTTTTGGAAGATTCTTTTTACAAGAGCCTACCGAAACTAACACAAGCACCAACAACGCCGCTAAAAAAAATCTGTTCATAGTATAATTAATGAATTAATAGAGCATCCAAATTTCATCCAGGTTAGAGTAAGGTCTGTCTGTATACATACGCCCGCTAAACACCTGGTTAACGATAAAACGAAAATACCTTGCAGTAACTTTTGGCTCAACTAGGAATGTTTTAGGAAGTTTTATTGTGCCCGCATCAGGCGGGTATGAAAAACGGTGACTTATCCATGCTGTAGAATCTGAAAGCGAAGCACCGTCTGGTAAAAATTGTACAGTAAAGTCCACCGGTGAACCATCATGCCCCCCATCCCGCCTGCACTGAATGGTGACACCACCTACTATAATATTTTTTTTCATATCAACGGTAAAGTAGATCGGGAGTGGTGGCGGGTTGCTCGTCAGCGTATGCCATCTGGTATCGAGGTCATTATCCAGGGCATGGTAAACGGTTCCTCCCCAGCTGCCGAGATGTTGCGAATGCCAGGCAATGGGTGTCCATCCGGCACGGTCCCAGGAAGGGGATAACAATTTATCAGTAAAACTGGCAAATCCAAATTCATGGTTTTGGGTAAGCACATGTACTAATGCGTTGGAGGTTTGAACGGCACCAATCGTACTTGTTAAAGCAGACTTCCAAAAACGGCGGAAAATAGAATTATTCATATCGCTCAATTCTATCACCTTAGGACCATCTTTAATGGCGCCTACTGCATTTTCCTGCTGAGCCTTCAAATTCATTTCATAACCCAATATGGAATTTATAGGGAATCCATTGGTAGACTCCGCCAATCGCTCATAAGTATATGTACCTTCAAAAATATAACGGGCAATCAATTGTTCTAATGCCAGGTAATCGAACATACCTGAATCAGCCCTATTGAAATTATTCGGTGAAAAATAAAGAGGGACACTATCAGTTTTCGCACGCTCGCGATTAAAAGTAGTAACGGCCACCTGAAATGCCGCATTGGGAATTGCAAACACCGTTAATTTTCCTGGGGAAGATAATAGTTGCTGGAAATTGGGATATCTCTTTAATACCACAACCATTGAGTCGTACAATCCTTTCTGACTTTCTAAGTATTGGAGTACGGTACCATTAAACTGAACGGTTTCACTTATTTCAGTTTTATAATAAGGGCTGTCAGTTTTTTTACAACCGACATTTAACAATGTCAGGATAAATAAAACGGACAAAAAATAATTTTGCCTTTTCATGTTGAATTTAATTATCGTTTCCAATAAGAGTTTTGTTCAATCAACGGGTTCTTAGTAATGATATCCTGGTCTATGGGCCAGTATATACCTCCTTCGTCCAATAGTTTATTAAAGTCTGGGTTATTACGTGCCAGGCGGTTGTAACGTACCTGATCGTACCACCAGCTTCCTTCGCCAGCAAGTTCCACCCTGCGCTCCCGGAAAATATTATATAATATACCACCTTCCATACTGGCTTCAGTTGGTTGCAATGTATAACCAGGGCGCGTTTGGCTGGCGCCGCCATAAAAGAAACCGGGAGAATTACGTGGTAAACGCACTGCATTCAACCAGTCAAAAGCAGAGCGCATATTGCCTAATGCATAATAGGCCTCAGCCATTAACAACATATTGTCTTCAAAACGGAAAATAGGAATGGCAGAACCAAATATGGGGAAGCTGCTGGAGCCTGTTGCTATATTTTTGAATTTACTGAAGATGGGAATATTACCATAATAGTTAGAGAAGTATACTTCCTCATAGTTTCCAAACTCTGATTGGTAAGGATGCCTTACATCCCCTACATAATGGAACCAACGCGCGATGGTATCTCTGGGAATGTAGATGTCTGGCTTCGCTCTTACAACGTATGGACTTGCCAGGGTAAGTGACTCAATATGACCTATTCCACTTGGACCAGACTCCCTGTTATTCATATTATATGGGAATGCAATCATTTGGTAACACAAAGATCCCTTGACTCCATTACTGTAAAAAATACTGTTTCGCCCTCCTAAATACGCGCGGGAGTTTGCGTAGCTGATCAATCCTGTACGGGCTGCGGCTGCATTTGAATTGATCTCTGTTGTAATAGCCAATACCGAGTTATAATCTCCCGTCCAGGCGTAGATATGCGCCAGTATACCCAGGCATTGGTAGTAACCCCAAAAAGAGTTGCCCCAGTTTGTCCAGCTTTGACCGTAATAGCTACCATCGTAGTTTAGCTTAGACCGGTCATCGCCACCATATTCTGTAGGCAAACTATCTTTATACTGCTTTAACTCGTTAATGCAAAAATCCAATACCTGATCTTGTGGCGTACGTGCAACCTGCACTGTTGCTCCGTTTTTTGAAGCCTTCGTAATCAGGGGAACATCACCCCATATACGCACCATATAAAAGTAAAGGAATGAGCGAAGCATATGCGCCTGCGCTACATCCACTTTAGCATTCATGTCTGAGTAACGCAGATCTACTTTGCATCGTTCTACGTTTTCAATAAACGTATTACAGGCATCTATGGCTGCATAAAATTTGCGCCAGTTGGTCAATTCTTTTATTTGTGGAAAGCCTTTGTTTAATTCGTTTTTTATGATCGCGTCCAGGTAATTACCGCTGGAGGTAGCCACAAAGTCACCCTTGCGCAAATCTCCATACATCCAGTGTGCATTATTATCTGCCAATGCTGCGCGCGAGAGTCCGTATAAGCCCACCAAACCGTTGCGAGCATCATCATAAGTTTGCCACATATTTGTTGCTGCCACCACAGAAGAGGAGGCGGTATCCAACTTTTTATTACACCCGAAAGCAAGCAGCAAAAATATAGAGGCCAAAAACAGCATCGGATACTTTGAATATTTAATACTCATAACTTAATCAACCTTTAATTTAAAAATCCAGTTTCAAGCCAATAATAAAAGACCTTGGAATAGGTAAACTTCTACCATTATAGTAGCCCAAATAATTAATCTGCTCGGGATCTCCACCGGAAAAAGATGAAATGGTAAAGAGATTAGATCCGGTAACATATAGCTGAGCTTTGTTAAATTTCGCTTTTGCTACAAGTGGAAAATCAGCAAAATTATAACCGAGGGTTAACGTACGCAATTTCAAAAAGCCTGCATCCTCTAAAAATAGATCCTGATCTAAACGATAAGGAATGGTACTGCTCCAGGGGTTGTATAGCGGGTAATCGTTATAGTCAAATGTTTTTTGCCAAAAGGTTACTTCTTTTACATAGCTGATATCTCTGGAGTTTTCATTGTTTACAAAGTCCAGTTTATTAGCGGTAGACCTGTTCAGCAATTGATGGCCAAAAGCCATGTAAAATTGAAAGTCCAGGAAAAAGTTTTTGTAAACCACATTACTGCCCAGGCCACCAATGTATATTGGCATTGAATTGCCCTTCAGCACTTTATCCTGCTCATCAATAGTACCGTCGTTGTTATTATCCTTCCAGTTTGCATCGCCTGCAGAAAAGTTAATCAATCCGCTAAAAGTAAGTGGGTCATAAGTGCCGTTTGAATTAAGCTTACCGTCTGGGATATCACTTGCTGTGTTAAATATTCCCTGATTTTCATATAGCCAGTAGGCATCAATAGGCTTACCTATTTCTATTTTCCGATTGCCATACACCAGGGAGGTTAAGCCATAAGGTAACTGTATTAATTTGTTTCTGTTATAGCTGAAATTACCAAACAGATTCCAGGCCACATCCTTCCGGTTAGCAATCACTGCTGCGTTCATCGTAAAATTCAGGCCAGTGTTTTGAACCGACATTCCCTGCACATACTTGGATGAAAATCCGTTCTCTGCTGGCATACTTACAGGCACAATTAAGTTTTTACTTTTATTGTTATAATAGTCCAGCCCAACTATTAATCTATTCTGATAAACTCCGATTTCCGTTCCAATATTTGTTCGTACGGAATAAGGCCAATTATAGTATTCGCTCACCCATCCGCTGGTATACGATTGGGAGAGTCCTGCTAAACCTGCGTAACTTCCCAATACTGGTTCATCAGCATAGCCAAGGTCAACACGATATTGTGGTCCCACTTTAAAGCGGTTGTCAGTAATAATGCTACCAAACTGCCCCCACGAACCTTTCAATACCAGCGTATTGATCACATCACTTTTAATCATCTCATGTAGGTTCAGCCTTGCACTTGCAACAGGTGTGAACAGCCAGCGAGAATAAGCTGAGAAGTTGGAAGACCCATCATAGCGCCCTACAAAGTCAAGATCAATTAGCTCTTTAAAGGAATAACCAATACGACCGTATAAGGAAGACAAGTTAGTTTTAACTTTATCAGTGAAAGGATATCCAAAAATATCATTACGGTTCAGGAACAGATTATCTGATAAATAAGTTTCTTTGATTTTGATAAAGTCATTAGGTGTATTGTAAGCCACTACATAATCATACTTTATAAAATCAGAAATATAGTTCTGTCCGGCCTCTAAACGAATTTGATGATCTACATTGTTGAGAGGAACCGTATATTTTATATTATTATGAATTGAAAAACGCTGGTTAAAGCCGGTAAAAACAGAACCGAAGTTGTTATTATCCATCAATGCTTTGCCATAAAAAACGTCTCGCAAAGATTCTTCATAATCAATTGCTAAACTGGAGTTTACTTCTAGATTATCAAACTTTGCTCTGGCACTAAACGAACCAAAAAACGAATTATTTATATTATCATCTACAGATCCGTCATACTTATCCAAAAATCTGTTGTAGGCACTTGAGTTAGGAGATAAAGGGTTTGACAGATCCGGTACAAATCTGGTTTCCGCGAACCGATCTCTAAGGCTGCGGTTGCGATTACGATCCATCCTTGTTGCATTCACATTACCTGAAATGGTAAGCCATTTAGCCGGTAACATATTAATGCCAAAAATGATGTTGTACCTGTTTAAAGAAGTAGCATCAAAGTTCTGATCTTTTGTTTTACTGATATTAAACATGAAATTAGCTCTTTCCATTCCGCCCAAAAGACCTAAGCCCAGGTAGTGAACAGGCTTTGCTTTGTAATAAACATCCGTCCAGTCAGAGGAACCATAAAAGTTAGGATCAAGTGTATTTGCTATATAAAGAGGTTTATTTTGAATTTGATCCAGCGTAGCGTATTTATCATAGTAGCGGTTTCTAAAAGTTGCCTCATACTCACTATTAATATTATAAACATAAGGCTGCTGAAGAAAACCAAAATAAGAATCCACATTAATTTTTCGATACCCAGACTGCGCACTTTTTGTTGTAATCCATATAGCTCCATTTGTAGCCAACGGACCTAATACTGCAATATCTGATGGAGATTTTAATACTTCGATTTTCTCGATATTATTTATATCAATCGTAGATAGGAAATTAGTACCAGATCCTATACGGTTAAAATCATAACGTTGAATATTATAAGTAAGCGCGCTTTCCTGTACCAATGGTACACCGTTTACATAAACAGCAGGTTGCAATGCAATTAAATCCTGCTTGTTAAACAAAGCCATATTCAACCCCCTGATAAACATAAATTGTTCTGCTCCAGGCTCTCCACTTTCTTCGTTTACATACAAACCTGGGGTGTTGCCTTTTAAATATTGTTGCACACTAACAAAAGGGGCCTTCTTTATTCCCGCAAGATTGACAAGCGTTAAAACAGATGAAGTGTCTCCCAAACCCGGGTGGTTGGAACGCTTCAGGTCTTTATTGAATTGCTGCGATGCATTAACTTTTGCTATTGAATCCTGAATTTCACTTTCAGACAGCGGTTCTGTTTGAGCAAAACTGACATACGGCAAGCAACAGGCCAAAAAAAGAATTAAAGGACACCTGTAGCATAAGACTACCAACTTTTTTAATTGCATATTAAACAGTTAATTATAGTTTCGATTTGTAAAAAGCTCAAGTTGGAGTAATCGTCGAATTCCTCTGATCTTATGCTATTTAGTATAGGTCATTACGTTCAAACAATCACTGTAATTCCTTTATCGGAGTCAAATATATACGACAAGTTTCAATATCTCAAAACTTTTTTTAAGTTTTTTTAAGAAAAAAAAATGAAATTCACTTTAATAGATTTTAAACCCGCATCAATTAAGGATTCTTGATTTTTTAGAAATTAAAAAATAATGCTGAAATTATAAATGAGTTGAAGAAGTAGGTAGGATAATACATTTTTAAACATAAAATAAATTCCTAAGCTTTTAATGGCTACTATGTATTCAAAAGAATCATTATCACAAGGTGTTTATTTGTGCGACAACCCGTCACCAAAATGACAATTATTTTTGACAATCTGTATCGTTTTTTATCATGCTAGCTTAAAAAAAACCGCTCTAAGAGCGGCTTAGTACCCACAAGTATGTATTTGACTCGCAAACAAACGTATAGGCAAGCTAATTACTGCTTTTTGGCTGATTTTTCATAAGTATCGCAAACGCCATTGTTATTCGCATCAACAAAGTTTATTCCCTGCCTATTACCGCTGCCATTTCTTAGTCCGTTTGCATTATTTTGTCTACGTCCTGCACACATTCCTCCCTGTCTCAAACCCTGACCTTTATTGTTAATACAATTGAATGTGCCGGCATTGTCGCAAACTCCATCTTTATTGTTATCCACATATGCAGGGCAATTTTTATTATTGCCTCTTTGCGTACCCCTGCTTGTGCTTTGGGCTGTTGCGGCAGTTGTTGTGAGCACTAAAATCATGAGGGCTAAAATTGTTTTTTTCATTGTTATTTATTTTAAATTGTTATCAATCTTATTTTACTGATCTATATTTCGTCCGCCCCTGCCCATACCCTTCCCACCACCCTGCCTCCCTGACCATGCATTCATTCGCTCATTATTAAAAAGCGGAGCAAATATTTGCTCAAGAGCAGGCAGTTGTTTCATTGTGCAGATGGCTTTCAAATTTAAATAGTACTCAAAAGTTCTATGCTTCAGTTCTCCGTGCAAATCGCCTATTTGCTTTGAAAATGCTGCTAACATCACCGTATCTGAAGTTTGTTTTCGCAATTCTGTGAACATTTGTTCTTTCAGGGAATCTATTTGAAAGATTAACTGACGGGCAATGGGGCGAAAACCATGATTCGCTTCTCTAAACGCATCTAACTGTCCGTTGTCAAAACCCAGTTTGTCTCTTACAAACCGTCCGTTTATATTTTGCCCATCAATTGTTATTGACTCTTCCACAAGTTTTTGCTCCTGATAGTTGTGATATATGACAGATGCAATGGTGGAGATGTTCATTACCACAAGCAACACAATAATCCAGGTTAATATTTTGTTTCTAGTTACCATTTAATCTAAAGTCATACTTACATAATAACTAATGTTTTCAATGCGGCTCTCATCTATCGTCAAAGCATGAGAAGTACCAGGATCGAATGAATAGGTTTTTCCAAAAACAATCCCGGCAGAAATTACTCCTGATAATGCACAAGCAAAAACTAACAATGCCAATGCTGGTTTTATCTTCCATACCTTTTCAATTCGCGTGTTTTCGATTCTTGACATTAATCCGGTTGTCATGAAAGGAACAACTTTCATACTTCGCTCCTCGCTTATAAAATCATCCAACAGTTTATCTATTTCCAGATCATTCATCTTTACACCTTTTTATCTTTTAGACAGACTTTGATAACAAATTCCTACGTCTTTTTTATTTTTTTTCTTAAATTAATTTTTGCGCGTTGTATCAACTGCTCCACAGCTCCTTCAGTTACATTCAGCACCTCCGCAATTTGTTTTTGAGAAAGCTCTTCGTATTTACTTAATACAAATGCAATGCGCTGTTTTTGGGGCAAAGTTTCCATTGCTTCACGAATTAATATGCGTTGTTCCTGCTGCTCCATTCTTACATCTGGCGTTGCATCAGACGACCTGCTCACAAATGTTTGAGATAAACTACTCCAGAACCTCTTTCTTTTATTAGCTCTGATGTAATTAATAGAATGGTTGACAGTGATACGATATAACCAGGTAGAGAACGCAGATTTACCATTAAATGCAGCAAGTGACTGGTAAGCCCGTAAAAAGCTTTCCTGAACGATCTCTTCGGCATCTTCCCTGTTATGCACAAAGCCTGTAGCCGTTCTAAAAAGTGCATCGGTATACTTTTCAACGAGCTTTTTAAAAGCATGTTGATTGCCTTGTAATACTTCGTGAATGATTTCTGTGTCCTGCATGAAGATGCTTCAAACTTTTAGACAAGAATATTAGAATAATCCTATGCCCTAATAGTAAAAAGGCCGTACGCAGTAACCGTAATCAGGCAAAAGCCGCTATTATTTTTTTTCAGTAGCAACCGGCGTTTTAAAAAATCTGTCCATAAAAAGGATTTGGAAATACACGGCGTTTTCCCAATATTCCCAGTTATGCCGGCCGGGGCGGGTAATATAATCATGCTGAATATTTAGCAGCAATAGTTGCTTGTGCAGGTTTTCATTTATGGCATAAAAAAAGTCTTCAGTTCCGCAATCAATAATTATTTTCAGTTTATTAGGCTCTATCAGATGCAACATGTTGATGACGGTATGCTCTTCCCAACGCCCGGGAAATTCCGCGTAGCGGCCAAGGCGTTTTGCTATATCCCAGTTATTGGGAAATGGCCTGATGTCTACGCCTCCGCTCATGCTACCGCAGGCGCCAAATACATCGGGGTGTTTAATACCCAGATACAACCCGCCATGGCCACCCATGCTCAACCCGGATATGGCCCTGCCTTTAGGATCTTTGATGGTTGCATAATTTTTATCCACCCACTCAACCAGTTCCTTCGCCACAAATGTTTCATATTTAAATGCGGGATCAACCGGGCTATCCCAATACCAACTGCCATGGCCACCATCGGGGCAAACAAATATCATTTGATGTTGATCAGCGCCATCTCTTACTGCCTGTGCTTTTACCCAGTTTGAATAATTACCACCGTAACCGTGCAGCAAATAAAAAACCGGCAGCGGTTTGCTTTTGTTATAATTATCAGGCAGCACTACAACAGTTTTAATATTTTTCTTCATAGACGGGCTATACACTACCAGTGTATCTACCTTAGAAGCCAAACAAAATGTTGAAAAGAAAATTGCGAGTAATACAAAAAAGCTTTTTTTCATGTGTTTATTTTTTAGTGGCCGCTTTGCGGCCGATTTTAAGGTTACATGTAATTCGCGCAAATAACCATTACTATTGTATGAAACATTTTTAATGGCTCATTTCATGTGTATTGTTTTTAAAAATTAGTTTTTATCTGAATAAGACCCATGCAACGAGCAATGTAATTAAAATATTAAAAAACTGGGCAATCAAAAAAGCATACAATGGTTTCCTGTTTTCCTGTTTCACCAGGTCTGAAAATTTTGTTTCCAAACCTATTGCTGTAAATGCCAGTGCAAACCAAAGGTTTTGCACGCTTTTAAGTCCATCTTTTACTTCGGCCACTTTACCTGCATTAATAAAAAAAGAAAAAAGCAGTGATGCTGCAATAAAGCCTACAACAAATTTTGGAAAGCGTTGCCATATGACTTTAAGGGTGGGCTTTTCCTGTACGCTAGCCTTGCTTAAATGCCCGCTATATGTCCAGTAAACAGATATAGCAAAAGCAGCCAAGCCTAAAAGCACGTTTTGTGCAAATTTTACAATAGAACTTATTTTAAGCGCATCCTCACCTACCAGTGAGCCCGAAGCCACCACGGCGCCGGTTGTGTCAATACTGCCACCCAACCAGGCACCAGTCACTTCCTGGCTTAAGCCCATATATTTTGCCAGGTATGGCATCGCAATCATCATAGGAATGGCAACGATCAATACCAGTGAAACGATGTAGGAAAGCTTTTTATGATCGCCATTGATGGCACCGGAAGTGGCAATGGCTGCTGATACACCGCAAATTGATACAGCGCTGGAAAGCATCATGGTCATTTCATCATCAATCTTCATTTTTTTACAAACCCAGTACGCAAAATACCAAACCGCAATTACCACGATTAATGCCTGCGCCAGACCCAGTGCGCCGGCTTTTAAAATATCTGCAAAAATTATAGACGTGCCTAATAGCACCAGCCCAATCTTTACAAACAATTCTGATGTAATGGATGAACGAAACCATTGCGGCAGCGTAAAAGTATTGCCAATAATAAGCCCGATTGTCAGGCTAAAGATCACTGCCTCAAGATTGTAATCCTTCATGGTTTGATTACCTGCAGCGATGAGCGCAAAAATGGTGAGTGTATAAATAGCAATAAATGTTACCACGAATTTTTTAATGCTTCTGCCAGTTAGCAATGCGCCGGTAATTGCAATAATAAACACAACACCAAACTGTGTTAATATACTAATCAGGTTTTCAGGAGATAATATTTTACTGCTAAATTCTGCGGCATTCTTCCAGCTAAATGCCGGTGCAGGAAGTGAAAGTCCCGCAAGCGCGGCGATGATGATTAAAAACCCCAGTATTACTACGCTCCAGTCTTCTGTTAAATATACTTTCTTCACTACTTAGCGTTAATTTCCAAAAAGATATTGCCTGTCTTTTGCTTTTGTTTTAACCAGCTTATCAATCACCGGCTTTACAAGTTTTTCCATTACCTCATATGCTTCGGGCGTTGGGTGGATGCCGTCTTTGGCATATTTATCAGGAAGCCCGTTTTGATCATCTTTCAAAGCACTGTGATAATCAACATAAGGAATTTTATTAGCATCAGCATATTGCTTTATCATTTTGTTAAGCGCTATTACATCATTGGCAGGCGTTAACTCTTTGCGCCATCCAAAGCGGTATGCCGGCAGCACCGAGCATAAAACCACTTTTATATTATTGGCTTTAGCAAGCTCTGCCATAGAAATAATATTGCCTAACGTATTTTCAAGTGTGATGGGCCCGTTGTTCTGCGCTATATCGTTAGTGCCGGCCAATATCACAACTGCTTTGGGTTTCAGGTCAATAACATCTCTTCTAAAACGCACCAGCATTTGAGAACTTACCTGTCCGCCAATGCCACGGCCCAAATAGTTATTGGTTTTAAAAAAATCAGGCCTTGCTGCAACCCAACCCTGCGTGATGGAATTGCCCATGAAAACCACGGCGCCGCGGGGCGCGGTTTTGTTGGCTTCTTCGTACCTGCTAAAATTAGCCCAGTCTGTTTTTTGCTGGGCGCCGGAGATAAGCGAAACAAAACTTAAGATAATAGTAAATGCAACAACTCTCATAATAGTTTGTATTAAAGTGAATAGTCCTAAAATAAGTTGACAGATTTTAAAATTAACCGACTGCCTCTGGTGGTCGGTTTTTTTGTAAATGTACAATGTTTGGCGTTTTCATTTTTAAGGCCAGATGTGGTCTTTGGGTGTTGT
>JAFAFV010000136.1 GCA_023423285.1 Bacteroidota bacterium | reverse complement strand
CTGCTGCTTCATATAGTGTTTTATTCCAGGATCGCGTCTGAGCAGCAACATTTTACTATTGCAGATGTGATTGAAGGTATTTGTGAAAAACTAATCAAAAGGCATCCGCATATTTATCCGCCAGATGTGCAGCCGGAAGGAATTATAGAGGTAAATTCAGCAGAAGATGTAAAGCGTAACTGGGAGCAACTGAAATTAAAAGAAGGCAAAAAATCGGTGTTAAGCGGCCTTCCCGTTTCGTTGCCGGCCATTGTAAAAGCTATGCGCCTGCAGGAAAAAGCGAAACAGGTAGGATTTGAATGGAAGAAGACTGAAGATGTTTGGAAAAAGGTGAAAGAAGAAACCCTGGAACTGCAAGAAGTCGTAAATGAAGGGAATATTGACAAGCAGGAAGAAGAATTTGGAGATTTGATGTTTGCACTCGTTAATTACGCACGGTTTTTGCAAATTGATGCGGAAGCTGCGCTGGAGCGCACAAATAAAAAATTTATTTACAGATTTACAAAAATGGAAGAAATGGCTGCAGCAAACGGATCGTCTTTAAAAGACATGTCGCTGGAAGAAATGGATGCCATTTGGAATCAAATAAAATCTCAGGAGTACTAATTAATGGCTGGTAGTAAGCGACATAAATACCCGTGGCAATATGTGCTGCTTGGCTTAGCAGTCTTAATGATCGCTTACTCGTTCGTACTGAAAAATCATATCATCAACAGGGGATCACTGTCTAATTATGCAGCCCAGTTTGAACAGCAAATAAACACCAGGACTAACGATTTTAAATCTGTATTAAAAGATACCACACTTGTTAACCGGCTTTTAAACGCCACCGAAAGTGAAGGCGATGTGCTTTACTTATGGAACAAGCCTTATTATTTTTATTTGTATAAAGATGGAACGCATTCTGATTACCTTAGGTTTTGGAACTCAAATCAAATTTTGCCGCCGGATAGTATTTTGGCTAATGATGTAAAAGATGAGCTTTTTGCCAAGCTCTCTAACGGCTACTATTACATATATCAGCAAAGGCTTGCGCAGCAGCCGGATGTGACAGCTTATTGTATGATACTCATTAAGTCAGAATACTACATTCCTACAGAGTATTTAAAACAAACCTACCCGTTTGATAATAGTCTTGATAAACTGGCCGAACTTAGCCTGGAGCCTACACCATACCCGGTAAAATCACCGCAAGGGCTTTCGTTGTTCTATTTTAAAAGCAAGCCAGACGCGGAGTTTAATAAAGACAGCGAATTTTCCATTGCTTTACGGCTGGGGAGCCTGTTTTTATTGTTCCTGGCATTTTATTTCATTTTGCATAAGGCTTATACCAGCACCGATCTGATAAAAGACACCTATATTTTTATTTCCTGTATGCTGGCTTTCAGGCTAATAGTATATTTTTTTTACGATGCATTAAACCTGGGCGCATTCAAGTTGTTTGATCCTGAAATTTACAGTTCAGGTATATTTTTACCCAATCTTGGCGATTTGCTGATCAACAGCATTTTGTTTTGTGCCATTACAGGTATTATCTGGCAACGAATAAGCAATACCGACATTAAAGTTTCCTTCTTTCAATCTACCAAAGCTAAAATAGCTATTGGTATTACCGGCCTTGCAGTGCTTGTATTTGCTACATTTACAATTGCAGGAATTATTAAAAGCCTGATAGTAGATTCAAATATTTCGTTTGACGTAACCAATTACTTTAGCCTTACCATTTATACAGCCGTGGGCTTTATAATACTGGCTGCATTATCGTTAGGCTATCATTATTTCAGCAGAATTCTTTTCAAGGTATCTACGGATATTTTTAAAAACAGGTTGTACCTCGTTTACTTTATCATAGCAATAACCGGCCTTTTGTTTTGTTCCTTTTCAGCATACCGCATTCCGGCATCTATAAATTTTTACATTCCCTGCCTGATTTGGCTGATGCTGTACACAGCGTTTTTCTTAAATGAAGTAAGGTTAAAAAACTATTTATCCGTAAACATTACCGGTGTTATTGTATGGATCTTCATTTTTTCAATTAGTATTTCCATACTAATGTTGAACGAGATTGGTAAAAATGAATTGATCCAGAGAAAAGTTTATGTAGAGAAACTGGCATCGCAAACTGATATTGCTTCTCAAAGGATAATCAACCTTTCTCACAAATATCTTGATACAAATTATTTGGTTACAAATTTTTCAAGGCTGTATGATAAAGAGGTGAATCAGTTCTTTAGAGACAGCATTTTCAAGCATGCTTACATCAGCTATGTAAAAAATTATACTACTTCCATTTATTTGTACGACAGCCTTGACAGGCCCATGTTTAATCCTTCTGATATATCTCTTGAATCTTTGAATACGGTTATCAAAACGCAAACAACACCTACTACTTTTGATGACCTGTATTTTTATGAGTTGGGAATTGATAAGTTTTCTTACATCACGTACAGGCCTGTTTTTGACACAAGTGGTCATAAATATGGCACGGTGGCCATTTTTTCAAACCCCAGGAAGTTTGCCAATGAAGAGATTAACGCGGAACTGTTTAAGCAATATGGCCAGTGGGAAATTTCGCATCCATCAGTTTATTACTACGCTGTCTATCAAAACAAGTTGCTGATATCATCAACAAAACAATATCCTTTTACCTCCACGCTCACACAGTCAGAGTTACCTGCAACCAGGTATGAGCAAAGGAATAAAGAAGAATACAATGAATTGTGGTATCGTCCTAACAGCACGACAGTTGTGGTTATGGCGCGCAGGAGCGAGCCTTTTCTTGAGACGATTACACTTTTTTCCTATATATTTTGTGCCTTTCTTTTGCTGCTTGCCCTAACCAATTTATTATTACTCTCAATAGACTGGCTCCTCAATTCAAAAATTTTCAAGCAGCGAAATATTTTTCGTGCCTCCATACGCGGGCAAATCCACAATACTTTTATTATAATTACCTTGCTGTCTTTTATAGTTGTTGGTATAGCAACTGTATCTTTTTTTATTGACAGATTTAGGGTGGTAAATAACGAGCGGCTAAGCCGCACCATGAATGTGATGATTAATGAAATGCAAATGCGTACGGACCTTGCAAGCCTTGTATTTGAAGAGCGTGCGCAAATGGACTCCATAGATTTTTCGTCAGAGCTGAATAGTATTATCAAAAATGTATCAGAGATCCATGGGATGGACCTTAATATTTATGACATCAGCGGAAGACTTCTGGCCAGCAGCCTTCCGGATCTTTTTCAGAAAGGTGTTATCAGTTCAAGAATGGGGCCGCGTGCCTATTATCACCTATTGCGTCTCAGGAGTATTGAACACATTCAACGGGAAAGTATTTCTGATTTATCTTATACAAGCATTTATTCGCCCTTAAGAGATAAGGAAGGTGCGTTGTTCGCTTATATCTCAGTTCCTTATTTTACATCTCAGCACGAACTGAACCAGGAAATTTCAAATTTCCTTGTAACGCTCATTAACTTAAATGCTTTTATTTTTTTGATCACGGGATTGGTGGCGCTTTTAATCACCAACAGGATCACAAGATCATTCCGCCTCATCAGTGAAAAAATGAATGCGGTATCTCTTTCAAAAAACAACGAGCTAATACAGTGGCAGGGCGATGATGAAATTGGAAGCCTTGTAAAAGAGTACAACAAAATGGTAGCCAAACTGCAGGAAAGTGCTAACGAACTTGCCACATCTGAACGGCAGAGTGCGTGGCAGGAAATGGCAAGGCAGGTAGCGCACGAAATTAAAAACCCGCTCACACCCATGAAGCTCAGTCTTCAATACCTGCAGCGCGCTATTAATGATGATAGGGGCGATATCACCAGGCTGGCGGCTAACGTATCAAAAACGCTGGTTGAACAAATCGATCACTTATCGAAAATTGCTACTAATTTTTCCCAATTTGCAAATATTGGTACGGCAAACAGGGAAATTTTTGATCTGCATCATTCGCTTTCGCAATTGAACAGCCTTCATAAAAACAATCATGAAATTGAATATACATGGTTGCCTGTGAAAGATGAGGTTTACGTGAATGCAGATAAAACACAAGTGAACAGGCTCTTTACAAATTTGATTGCAAACGCAATTGAAGCCACATCTGGCAATACAAGAAGGATTGTAAAAGTGTTTGAAACTTTTGAAGGTGATACAATCATAATTGGTGTGGAAGATAACGGTGCTGGCATTAGCCATGAAATGCTTGAAAAAATATTCACACCAAACTTTACTACCAAAACATCGGGTACCGGCTTGGGGCTTGCTATGTCAAAAGCCATTGTGGAACAATCTGGCGGTGCCATTTGGTTTGAAACTAAAATTGGCGTGGGCACTACATTTTATATAAAACTCCCTGTGGTGCCATCATAACTGTTTCTGCGCTTTTCTTTGTTGTATAAATTCTTCAAACTTTGCTAATGAAAAACTGCTAAGGTTAAAAGCAGGCGTAAGCCCCCCTTTTTGTGATGCCAAAACTCCATACTTAATATCCTGAAAGCCCTCAATAGAGTGCGCGTCGGGGTTGATGGAAAGCAGTGCGTTTTTACTCAAAGCATATTCAATCCATTGCCAGTCCATGTCAAGCCGGTGTGGGTTAGCATTAATTTCAATCACAACGTTATTTGCAGCACAGGCATCAATTATTTTTTCATAATTAATGGGATAGCCATTCCTGCTGAGTAATAGCCTTCCGGTAGGGTGTCCCAAAATGGTAGTGTAAGGATTTTCAATTGCTTTCAGCAATCGCATCATAGCCTTATCCTCACTCATATACAGGTTACTGTGTATTGATGCGATAACAAGGTCGAAGGTGGATAAAACATCACTATCGTAATCAAGGCTGCCGTCGTTCAATATATCACTTTCAATACTTTTAAATATTTTAAACGGCGTTAGTTTCCTGTTCAGTTCATCAATGTACCGGTGTTGTTCTTCTATGCGTTCAAGAGAAAGGCCATTAGCATAAGCTGCCGTTTTGGAGTGATCAGAAATGACAAGGTATTCAAAATTATTTTTAATCAGCTCAGTGGCCATTTGTTCAATCGTATTTACACCGTCTGACCAATTGCTGTGGTTATGTATGATGCCTTTTATATCAGTTGTTTCCATCATTTGTGGCAGTCCATTGCGCGAGGCTATTTCAATTATATCGGGTGATTCGCGCATACAGGGGTGTATAAAAGGCATTGACGCACCTTCAAAAATATCAATTTCACTTTGCGCATCACAAGTTTCAAAATCATCCCTGTTATATTTTTTAAAAAAAGCATCTAAAAATTCCTGCGATGCAGAAGTGAGAAATTGTTTTTTATAAATGTTGCTGGGTTCAGAGATCAGCCGCAGCCTCAGCCCGTTTGTTAATTTATAAAGTACAGTTTTTTCTGTTTCTTCCAGTAACTCGGGCGGGTATGTCGTTTGAAATTTTGGCTTAATATCTTTAATAGATTCCTTCACAATAAATTCCAATTCATTAATCGTTAAACATTGCCTCCTGTAGCTGCCGGTGTTTACCACTTCGTTTTTGCCAAATAGTTTTTCAAGATAATTTTCAATAACCGGGTAGAGGTTTTCAATTTGCGCGTACAAAAAATGCCCGATGTTCTGATGGTAAAAAGAAATGGCTTCTAATACATTATTTTGTGTTTTTTGTCCAAAGCCTTTGTAGCGGGTCAGCCTGTTTTCATTGCAAGCGTATTCAAGTTCACCTATGGATTGTATGCCCATTTCCTTCCAAATCGTATGAATTTTTTTTGGACCGAGGCCTTTCAACTTCAGCATCTCAATTATACCCTGCGGCGTTGTATCAATATATTGCTGTAGAATGCCAAGCTTACCTGTATCAAGCAATTCTGTAATTTTTGATACCACAGAGGGTCCCAAACCTTTAATGGCTGCAATCTGTGACCTGTTGATATTGCTAAGCTGATCCGGAAGTTTTTCAATATAAAAAGCAGCAATAGAGTAGGTGCGTGATTTAAAAGCATTTTCACCATGTATATCCATTAGTTTACAGAGCATGGAAAAATGATCGGCAATCTGAGAATTGTTCATGGATGCAAAATATAAAAACATCACAAATAAAAAAGCCTTTCCGTGGAGGAAAGGCTGTTATAATTTCAAGAAAAAATTGTTCTTTATTTTTTCTTAGCTGCTGCCTTTTTAGGAGCCGCTTTTTTTGCTGCTGCCTTTTTTGGAGCTGCTGCTGCTTTTTTAGGAACTGCTTTTTTTGCTGCTGCCTTTTTAGGGGCTGCTGCTGCTTTTTTAGGAGCCGCTTTTTTTACTGCTGCTTTTTTAGGGGCTGCTGCTTTTTTGGGAGCCGCCTTTTTAGCCGCTGCTTTTTTAGGAGCCGCCTTTTTTGCTGCTGCTTTTGCCATTTGTTTAGAATTTAATTGTTAGTAAATAATGGATTATCGTTGGTAAAAATATAAAATATTTCTATCCATACAAACTTTTTTTCCACAATTTATACAACCATTCAAACAGCTTAAGCTTGTGCCTCATTTACGGAAACGAATGTTCTGTTCTTTCTTCCTTTTTTAAATTCTACTATACCTGCAGTTAATGCAAATAATGTAAAATCTTTTCCAACTCCCACGTTTTTACCAGGGTGGTAAGAAGTACCGCGCTGGCGAATGATGATATTGCCTGCAATAGCTGGCTGACCACCATAAATTTTTACACCAAGTCTTTTACTTTCAGAATCACGGCCGTTTTTTACACTACCTTCTCCTTTCTTATGTGCCATTTTTTAAGTTTTTAAGTTTAAAGCTCACAAGTTGAAAAGTTACATACTTACATCTGTCAACCCCTCAACAAGCCAACAAAAATTAAGCTATATCAGTCACTTTAATTTTAGTATAAGAAGTGCGGTGTCCTTTCTTTTTGCGGAAACCTTTCCTTCTTTTCATTTTAAAGGCAATTACTGTATCGCCTTTAACGTGGTCTAAAATTTCTGCGCTTACTTTAGTAGCGATGTCAGAACCAACTGAAATTTTGTTATCGGCATATGCCAATAATACATCAAGGTTTACTGCGTCACCCGCGTTACCTGCAAGATGCGGTACAAAAAGCGTCTGGTCTTTTTCTACTTTAAACTGTTGGCCTGCTACCTTAATTACTGCTATCATTTGTTAAAAAATTAGGAGTGCAAAGGTAAGAAGTTTTTTTGAATCAACAACAACTACAACTTAAAGTTTTACAAAGGTTGTTTTTCTGTTAGCTGTAGGCATTATCTTTGTTATTCACTCTTTGCTCCATTGTCGGATAAATGATGTAATTTCATGAAAATCAAATCCTTCCTTGCAAAGCCTTTTGCATCTATAGTTTCTAAGAATATTAAAAAAGGCATGCATACTGCCGTGCCCGATCAATCGGCTATTTTAAAAAATTTGCTTAAGGCAGGTAAAATTACCCAATTTGGTAAAGAACATAAACTGCAAGAGGTGCAAACTTACGACCAGTTTACCGAAGCTGTTCCGGTGCGCGATTATGAAGGTATTAAAAACTACATCGAACAGATAAAAGCCGGGCGGCACAACGTATTGTGGAAGGGGAGGCCGCTTTATTTTGCGAAAACATCAGGTACCACAAGCGGTACTAAATACATTCCCATTACCAAAGATTCAATAGGCAATCACATCAATTCGGCCCGTAATGCATTGTTGTGCTATATGGCTGAAACTGGAAATACAAAATTTGCTGATGGCAACATGATGTTTCTGAGTGGTTCGCCGGTACTTGAAAGAATAGCTGACATTCCCACCGGCAGGCTTAGTGGTATCGTCAATCACCATATACCTTTGTACTTGCGCAAAAACCAGTTGCCTACTTATGAAACCAACTGTATTGAAGATTGGGAAGTTAAAGTAAGTAAGATTGTTGAGGAAACTTTCAACCGCAACATGACGCTCATCAGCGGCATTCCACCATGGATGCAGATGTATTTTGATGAATTGATCAACCGTACGGGCAAAACAGTTATAGAACTGTTCCCTAACTTTTCGGTTATGGTTTACGGCGGCGTTAACTTTGATCCTTACAGGGCCAGGCTTTTTAAAACCATTGGTAAAAAGATAGACAGCATTGAAACGTTCCCCGCGTCGGAAGGTTTTTTTGCTTTCCAGGATTCGCAAACAGAACCGGGGTTGCTATTAAATACCAACAGCGGTATCTTCTTTGAATTTATAGCAGAAGATGAAATTGGCAAGATAAACCCAAAGCGCATTTCGCTTGAAGATGTAAAAACTGGAGTGAATTATTCGCTTATTATAAACAGTAATGCCGGGCTTTGGGGTTATGATATTGGCGACATGGTAAAGTTTATAAGTACTGACCCATTCAGGCTCATCGTAACAGGACGTACAAAACATTTTATTTCTGCTTTTGGCGAACACGTCATCAGCGAAGAAGTGGAGCAAAGTATTTTAAAAGCGGCCAGTGAAGAAAATATTCATATTACCGAATTTACAGTTGCACCTTATGTAAGCGAAGACGAGGGCAAATCTTACCACGAGTGGTTTATCGAATTTGAGAATAAACCGGCCGATATGGAAACCTTTTCAATAAAGATCAACCAAAACCTGCGTGATAAAAATACTTATTACGATGATCTTATAGCTGGTAATATTTTAAGACCTTTAAAAATTACGCCTTTAAAAAAGAATGCTTTTATTGAGTATATGCGCTCAATTGGCAAATTAGGCGGCCAAAATAAAGTGCCCAGGCTGAGTAATGACAGGAAAGTAGCAGATGCATTGCTAAACTGGGCAGAGGAGGAATACGTAAAACACAAAACTTAACGTTATAAAGAAAATAATTTATTAAAAAGGATAATGATAAAGCGAATCGCCATTTATGGCTCTACCGGCTCTATAGGTACTCAGGCGCTGAATGTGATTGAAGCCAATCCCGATAAATTTTCGGTAGAAGTGTTGACTGCCAACGGCAATGAACCCCTTTTGATAGAGCAGGCATTAAAATACGATCCCAACATTGTTGTAATTGCTAACGAGCAAAAATATGAAGTTGTAAAACGTGCGCTGGCCAATACTGATATTAAGGTATTCGCCGGGGAAGAAGCGCTGGAGGAAGTGGCCGGCATTGATTGTTACGATCTGATGCTGGCGGCCATCGTGGGCTTTGCAGGCCTTAAGCCCACTTTAAAAGCTATAGAATCTGGCAAGGCCATTGCTTTGGCCAACAAGGAAACACTGGTGGTGGCAGGCGACATTGTAATGCAAAAATCTGTTGAAAACAGGGTGCCTGTCATTCCCGTTGATTCTGAGCACTCGGCTATATTTCAATGCCTGCTGGGCGAAACGCGCAATAAAGTTGAAAAAATTTACCTCACAGCTTCAGGTGGTCCGTTCATCGGTCGTAAGCCCAATTTTTTAGTGAACGTGAAACGCGAACACGCCCTGCAACACCCAAATTGGGAGATGGGTGCAAAAATTTCTGTTGACTCTGCCACGCTCATGAATAAAGGGCTTGAAATGATTGAAGCCAAATGGTTGTTCAATTTAAAGCCCGAACAAATAGAAGTGCTGGTGCATCCGCAAAGCGCTATTCACAGCATGGTGCAGTTTGAAGACGGCAGCATAAAGGCGCAAATTGGTCTGCCGGATATGAAAGTGCCTATCCAATACGCGCTGGCGTTTCCCACTAGAATTTTTAATGACTATCCCAGGTTTAGTTTTAAAAAATACAATAGTTTAACTTTTGAAGAACCAGACATTAAAACCTTTCGCAACCTGGCGCTTGCTATGGAGGCGCTTGAAAAAGGGGGTAACCTGCCGTGCATTATGAATGCCGCAAACGAAATTGCCGTTTATGCTTTTTTGAAAAACAGGTTGGGCTTTTTAGAAATGACTGATGTAATTGAAAAAGTAATGTCAGAAATAAACTTCATTCAGCATCCCACGCTTGAAGATTATTTTGACAGCGATGCAGATGCAAGAACCCTGGCGGCAGACATGATTAAACTATAAAAAAATATTCGCTGAAAACGGGTTGTTAAATCTCCATTCACAAAACTGCAAACTTTAACGCAAACGGCTATCTTTGCAACCATTTTTGCAGAATTGTATTTATTTTAATATATGACATTATTAGCTTTTGACTGGCAGGCATTTGGTGCAAACCTGGGGCAGTTTATATTATCATTTTCCATTTTGATTGTAATCCACGAGTTTGGGCATTACATAACCGCCAAATGGTTTGGCTGCCGCGTAGAAAAATTCTACCTGTTCTTTAACCCGTGGTTTTCCCTTTGGAAAAAGAAAATTGGCGAGACCGAGTATGGACTTGGGTGGGTGCCATTGGGCGGCTATGTAAAAATTGCCGGGATGATTGATGAAAGCATGGACAAAGAAGCCATGAAACAACCGGCGCAACCCTGGGAGTTTCGTTCAAAACCTGCCTGGCAAAGACTCATCATTATGCTGGCGGGTGTTATATTAAACGTGCTGCTGGCTTTTATCATTTTCGCTATGATGCTTTTTGTATGGGGAGAAGAAAAAATGCCCGTTCAAAATTTAAAATACGGCCTGGTGGCAGATTCGATGGCGCAAAAAGTGGGCCTTAAAGATGGAGACCTGATCACAAAAGTTAATGGCGAAACGCTTCATTATCTGGATGATCTTCCAAAAAAAATGTTGCTGTCAGAAAAAAATGTTCTAACAGTTAGCAGAGATGGTAAAGACACCGTGATCAATTTTCCAAGCGGATTTTTAAAAGAACTGACCCGCAACCAGCTTAAAAATTTTGTATCAGTACGTTACCCTATAGTGGTTGATACAGTCTTATCGAACGCAACATTCACCACACAGGAAAAATTGCAGAAAGGCGATCAGATTATTGCCATTGACAGCAATTCGGTAAATTATTTCAATGAATTATACCGCACTTTAAAAAATTATCAGAGCCGCGATGCAACTATTGTAGCTTTGAGAAACGGTGGAGATACTGTGCTGATTCCGGTAAAAATTGGCAGTGATTCCAAGATTGGTTTTGGCGCTCAAAGCCCCTATAAGTTTTTAAGCACCGAGAAAAAAGAATATGATTTCTGGGAATCTATTCCCGCCGGTATTAATTATGGCACCGCAAGCCTGACTGATTATATACAAGGTATTAAACTTTTGTTCACTTCTAAAGAGCATGATGTGAATGATAACCTGGGCAGCGTTATAAGCATTGGGAAAACATTTGGCGGAGTGTGGGACTGGCAACGTTTTTGGCTTATGACCGGTCTCTTCTCTATGATATTGGCGTTCATGAACGTGTTGCCTATTCCGGCACTTGATGGCGGCCACGCGCTGTTCACGCTTTATGAAATGATTACCGGGCGCAAACCAAGCGATAAATTTATGGAATACGCCCAAATGGTTGGCATGGTATTGTTGTTAGGCTTAATGGCGTACGCGCTGGGATTGGATATTTTCAGGTTATTTAAATAAATTTAGTGATTGACCTTGGGGGTGTTTGGTTTTGACAGCGTAGATCTTTGAAAGTGTAAGCATGCCGGGCGTTGTGTAATTAGCCCGCAAATCTGAATACTCAAACTATAAATGGCAATACTCAGTATGCCATGGCTGCCTAATCAGTGATTAAGTAGTCATTAGGGCCGCGTTGAGCAGGTTGTTCTGTTACCATGCTCCGCCGCCGACTTATAAACAAAAACAGGATGCTGCTGATGAAGGCTGTGACATCAGCAAAAGTCCCGATCTATCGGGAATACAGCTAAGCTTTGGGTTGGTTTGTTCTTTCCCTGCCCATTGCCGACAAACAATAAAGAAATAAGCATGTAGAAAGCTTTTGGGGAATATGTTTGGACACCGGTTCGACTCCGGTCACCTCCACAAAACCGGGATACACCCCGGTTTTTTTGTTTACTTTTTGCGATACGATGTATGAAATTATTATAAGCGGTGATGGCTCACACTCCCTGCAAATAAAAGAGAGTGAAATCACTTTTCATTCTATGTATGGCGCTATACAAGAGTCGCAGCACATATTTATAGAGGCCGGCCTGCGCTATTTTAAAACCAGGAATCTATCTGCTAAAACCATAAAAATATTTGAAGCTGGTTTTGGTACTGGTTTAAATGCGTTACTTACAGCCATCGTAGCGCCTGAGTTGAAAACCAGTATAGAATACTATTCCATTGACCTGTATCCTTTGCCTGGCAGCCTTTTCTTACAATTGAATTATGCTGACGCATTGAATGCTTATGAGCTTTACAAAACCATTACGCAAGCCGGCTGGAACCAACTGGTTTTTATAGCGCCATTCTTCAAGCTCAATAAAATACATGCCGATCTCACTGCTTTCTCCTTCCACGATAAATTTGACATTATTTATTTTGATGCATTTGCTCCGAATGATCAACCTGAATTATGGACAGAAAGGATGTTTTCAAAAATTGGTGAAGCACTGAACTCCAGAGGTGTGCTAGTAACTTATTGTTCTAAAGTGTCTGTGCAAAAAGCATTAAAAAATGCTGGTTTTGTTATAGAAAAACCCGCAGGCCCTCCCGGTAAGAGGGAAATGATACGGGCGATCAAAAAGGTCGAAAGCTAATATTCCCTTGATCTGATTGCTTTAAACGTTACTTCTCCGTTTCCGGCTATTTTGTATTCAAATAGCGTTTGCCCCATGATGTGCCCGTCTTCATAATCAGCCAAAACCAGGTCATCTGATATAACTTTTATATAACTAAAATACATTGTACCACCTAACACCGCGTCAAGTGGTATCAGGTTCGGCTTGCTCCTGAGCGCTTCTGACACTATATGATGACGGTTGTTACTTGTATGGTTAACAGATTCTGATCGGCTAACAGCGGCTGTATCAGAAATATTCGATATGGGCGTAGCAGAAGTGTTGAGTTCCCTTCTTAAAGAATCGTTCACCTTCAACACACTATCAATAGTGTTTTGCAGGGCTTCCGTACCTGAATTACTTTTACATGATGCAACAATAATAATTATTGTGAATGATAGCAGAAATTTATTCATGAGTGGCTTTCTTAACTGTAACACGTTTATATATTTTTTTAATGATCCAAAAAATAAACAATATAACCAGCAGCGCCATGATGCCAGGTATTACGAATGCAAGGATAGAACCACCAACAGCCGCCGTATTTTCACCTGTCGAAACAACAGCATTACCAGTGCCAAGCGTGGTTTTGCTGCTAAACAGCCGCAACAGTCCTGTGCCTGATGAGATGAGCCCCGCGCTGCCTCCACCAGCTACAATACCAATGATCCATTTCATCCATTCGTTGTCAATAGGAATTACTGATGTGGCGAGTAATGTTCCGGCTATAGCCGCAAGAGGCGCCGACAGCGTATCTAAAACATTATCAATAAACGGTACGTAATACGCTGCAATTTCGGCAATGGTGGCAGCGCCCAGTGCTATTAAAGCTGGTGTGCCAGCCAACCAGCTAAAACTATCTGAAAATTGAAAAAGCTGAAATTTACTAGCAAGCCCTGCCACAAGCATTGGTACAAATACCCTGAACCCGCAACAGGCTGCCAGCGCTATGCCAAGCGCAGTGGCTGTAATGGTTTGTACATCAAAATTCATAATGTGAATGTAAGATTAATTTACATACAGACAGGATTTGGGCCGGATTGGTAACGTTGGTTTCGGCAAACAACAGTTAATTACCGGTAAAGCTGTTGAACTAGTCAAGCTATCAGCAACTTTAAAAAAAAGCAATAGGAGATGGGTTAGGCCTCGGTTTCCCCGCTAGTAATTTCAGTTGTTTCCTCGCCCCGCATTTTAGCAAGTGTGTACACGCTCACGTTTATTTCATAGCCGGCCAATAAGCTTAGCGAGCATAAAAAAACTAAAACCATTAAAATGATCAGGGTGCCGATAGAGCCATACAGTTTATTATAGTTGCCAAAGTTGCTTACCCACCATGTAAAACCCAGAGTAAATAGCAGCATTAACACGGTGGCTGTTACTGAGCCGGGTGTAATGATCCTCCATTTTTTATCTATGGATGGCGCTGCCCTGTAGATATAAGAAATCATAAAGAAGAAAAGCAGCACGATGAGTAGCCATCTTAAATTATTGATTATTTGTATCACCAGTTCGTTTTCAATACCAAGCCAGCGCAATACCACGCTACGGGCAATAAGCAGCGCTATGCACAAAATGAAAAGAAAGAACAGCACTAGTGTGATTTTTATGGCTGCCAGCCTTTTAGCAAGTCCGTTACGCTCCGTAAAGCCCGGCAATGTTTTATCGAATGAACGCATGACACCCATAATCGCGTTTGAAGAAAAAAACAAGGATAATAGAAAACCTACTGACAAAAGGTCGTTTCTGGGATTCTTGATAAAATCATCTAAGAAGTGAATGATGGCGGCATGGTTTTCAGGGCTGGGAATAATGTCTTTGATCAGGCTTCTCAGTTCATATATAAATCCATCGCTAATGGGCATATACGGTATGAGCGTAAACAAAAAAATGATTGC
Source organism: Bacteroidota bacterium (assembly GCA_023423285.1). Lineage (GTDB taxonomy): Bacteria > Bacteroidota > Bacteroidia > Chitinophagales > Chitinophagaceae > Niabella. The sequence goes on along the minus strand of JAFAFV010000136.1, from coordinate 29,606 downwards.
CGGCGGAAAAGCCATGGCAAAATTGTAAGAAATGGCCGAGGCTCGTTCAAAAATATCATCGTCATTGATTTGCTGGCCTGTTTTGCGAATCACATCATAAATGCACACATTGTTCAAGCCCGGCAACGTGTTTTTTTTACTCCATGAAATGGTGCTTTCAACAAAGCGTGACTGAACGATTTTATTTTTTATGTTGTTCAGAAATTTCATTAATTGGTTTGCTGTTTTTGAGGCTTGCCAAATCTTTTATTAAGTTCTGCCTGGTATGCTCTGGCCAGTTTCATGTGATCAGCATAATTGGTGGTAAACTGGTGAGTACCGTCAAACGCTGTGCTGGCTACAAAGAAAAGGTATTCGGTTTTTGGCGCGTTCAACACTGCGTCCACCGTTTCTTCCTGCGGTGTGCAAATGGGCCCGGGAGGTAAGCCTTTGTTGCGATAAGTATTGTAAGGCGACTCTACCTGCAAATGGTGGTTCAGAACTCTTTTAATTCCAAAATCTTTCAGTGCAAATTTTACAGTGGGATCTGCCTGCAGGGGCATGCCTCTTTGCAGCCTGTTGAGGTACACACTGGCAATAGTTCCTTTTTCTTTGGTGGCATTGGTTTCTTCATCAATGATTGATGCCAGCGTTACCGCTTGTATAGGCGAAAGGTTTTGGCTTGCAGCTTTTTCCTTTCTCTCGTTTGTCCAAAACTTTCTATAAGCAATATTAAATTTTTCAAACACAGCTTTGGCATTGGTGGCCCAGCCAGACTGGTAAGTGAGTGGCAGCACTGCTGCCATTACCGTATTAGAATCGAGCGAATAGCTTTTTAAAGAATCGTTACTGCCCAAAAATTGAATCGCTTCCAATGAGTCAAACTCAAACGCTCTGCCCAGTCTGCCGGCCAGTTGCTCTTTGGTGCGAATTTTTGTGACCACGAATTTTACCGGCGTGTGGCTGCCGTTTCGTATCAGGCGCACCAGGTTCAGCACGCTCATGCCATCCGGCACTTCATACTTGCCCGGCATGATGTTGTGAATTTTTAAAACCTTAGTTATCATGTTAAACCATGTAAGGCTGCTGAGTATTTTTTCATCCAGCAGTTGTTGTTTCACACTATTTAAATCGCTGCCGGTTTTTATATACAGGTATTCTTTTTCAGGTTTAGACGTCGCTGGCCCGATGAATTTAAACACTAAAAATCCCCCAATCAATATAATTGCGGCTACAATAACCCACTGGGTTTTTCTTTTGTTCATATTGTAAAGTATGAATCGGCAATTTAGTAATAAAAACGTTGAAGCTATATAGCCGTGGAAATTTATTTGATACAAGTGGCCATTACTGCAAACAAAAAGAGGCCACCTTAGCGAGATGACCTCTTATAAATATGTTATAAAAAATTATTGATTTTGAGGAGTAGCCGGAGCAGGAGTGGCCGGTGCTGCCTGCTGCTGAGTTGGCGCTGCGGGTTGTGCTCCCTGATTAAATGGGGTGCCGGCAGGCGCTGCGGGCTGTGGTGCTGATGTGCCAATTTGTTGCAAGCGGCCATCTTTACCTGAAGTTGAGCTGCCGGAGATGAAAAAAGTTGCCATAAGGCTTAGCACACCAATTACAGCAGCAAAAATCCACGTGCCTTTTTCCAGCACATCATTGGTTTGTTTTACGCCCATAAACTGGCTGCTCATGCCAGCAAAACTGCCTGCTAAACCACCACCTTTAGGATTTTGTATTAAAATAATAAGGGCTAAGACAATTGCCGCGATTATTATAAGTATAACGAATAAAAGTGTCATAATTGTTTCTTTAAATGTTCAATTTTGGCTGCAAAGAAAGCGCTTTTAGCGGGATTTTGCAAACTTAATTTTTTGTATATGTCTATGGCTTTTTGCGGATTATGCTGTTTTATCCAAACCTGCGCCATGGCCTCAGTAATGGCATTTTCTCCGCTAAGAGAACTCTGCGCCATCTTTTCCACATTGGTATTGTCAAAACTGTTGAATTTTGAAGTCACTTCGGCTTCAGGCAGCCTGCGCATTTCTTTTAACCAACTGGTAAAACTTTTTAACTGGTTGCCAAAGCGGTCTGCAGATTTTATTTCTTCGCCTAATTTAATTCCTTGAGAAGCAAAATAATCTACAGTGTGATAAGGAGTAAAACTTAAGGCATTTTTAAGGGGGTCAATCGGTTCTATCTTTAATCCTGGAATATTTATCACCTTAGAATCTTCCTCTGCTTGTTCCTCACCGGTTTCTTCAACTTCTTCTGGTTCATCTTTTACAACATCCGTATTTACTGCATGGTGTACAAAAAGCGGATTGTTGAAACATAGCATTGTCTTTTGCCATTGATGTGTGAATGCTTCCTTATTTTCTTCTTTCAATTTTTGTGCATACAATAATTGAAACGCTGCTGCATAAGGGTGTGTTTCTGCCAGTTGTTGAAGCTTGGTAAGAGGGATGCTGCTCATGTCATTTGATAGAACAGATACGGAGATCGTATTGACGATATTATTCATGCGCGATGTGGTAAATGTAATTATTTAAGTCATACAAAATTACCAGTTTGAAAATATGCGGTTGAACATATCATCCGTCAGCGATCGCAGCATTTCTTCTTTTAATTGTGATTCTGCCTGTTGCAGCGTCATGCTGCCGGGGTAGTCAAAGCTGCGGCTTACATCAAATTTTTTAGGCTTTTGCGTACTGTCTACTACTTCTATACTGATAGAAATGTTTAAACGGTTGCTGTTTACCTGTTGGTTAGAAATACCCGATGTACTGAGCGAGTAATTGGTTATGGTGGGATTGATTTCCCAATCAGCATCATCACCACTGGTTTGCTGCAGGCGGGTTTGAGAAACGATCTTCTGGCGAAGTTTATCCGTAAGTTCCTGGGCAAGAGTAGGATTGACAATCCTTGCTCTGTTCTGTATAAAATTCACTTTCACAATTTTTACTTCCGGCGGAATATCGGTGTCATTAAAACGATAAATGCCGCAACCCGATTGGCTGAAATTGATCAGCAGCAACATAATGATCACTGCGGCGGCTACCGGCCTATAAGTCTTCAATGTCATATTCTTTTAATTTACGGTACAAGGTTCTTTCACTAATGCCAAGGTCGAGCGCGGCATCTTTTCTTTTACTTCTATGTTTTTTTAAGGCCTTAATGATGAGCTCTTTTTCCTTATCCATAATATTCAGGCTCTCTTCCACTTCTTCGTGTTCTTGTATATCATCGCTGATTAATACTGGTTTTGATGCGGGCTGTGCCTGTGGCAGGTTATAATTGTATGGTGCAGGAATCTGTTGAATCCCTTCCTGCTGCACGGGAAGTTCTTTCAGGTCTTTGATCAGTGAGTGGGGGTTTTCTATCATTTCAGGATTTTGCAATACCTCCAGAAACATGCGTTTCAGTTCGGTCACATCTTTTTTCATGTCAAAAAAGAGTTTGTACAAAATATCCCTTTCGCTGTTAAATTCGTGATTGCCGTTTGCAGGTAGAACCATGGGCAGGCGATTAGCGGAGTAAGGCTGCAGGTACCTGTTAAGTTCTTTAGCAGATATTACTTTTTCTGTTGATAGTACTGAAACCTGCTCGGCAATATTTTTTAGTTCCCTCACATTGCCGGGCCAGGGGTAGGAGAGCAGGAGCTGCTTGGCGTCCTCATCTAACTGAACGGATTGCGTTTTGTATTTATCGGCAAAATCTGACGCAAATTTTCTAAACAGCAAAACAATGTCATCCCTCCGACTTGCCAAAGAGGGCACCCTGATGGGTACCGTGCTGAGGCGGTAGTAAAGATCTTCCCGAAACTTGCCCTGCTGAACAAGCTGTAAAAGGTCTTTGTTGGTTGCCGCTACCACGCGTACATCAGTTTTTTGTACTTTACTTGAACCTACCCGAATGTATTCGCCGGCCTCTAAAACCCGTAGGAGACGTGCCTGAGTACCCAATGGCAGTTCGCCAATTTCATCCAAAAAAATGGTGCCGCCGTTAACAGTTTCAAAATATCCTTTGCGCGAATCCACAGCTCCGGTAAAAGATCCTTTTTCATGTCCAAACAATTCAGAATCAATTGTTCCTTCTGGTATTGCGCCGCAGTTTACCGCTATAAAAGCATTATGTTTACGCGATGACAGGCTATGAATAATGGAAGAAAATGCTTCTTTTCCTACACCGCTTTCGCCAATGATTAACACTGTCAGATCGGTATTAGCAACTTGCGCAGCTACCTGAAGAGCATAATTTAACTCAGGAGCATTTCCTATTATGCCAAAGCGATTTTTTAGTGATTGTAGATCCATTACAAATTTTAATAAGAGGTTTAGGTGTAGGTTATGGGTTGTTTAATATTGATTTTCAACAACAATATCTCCAAACAAAGTAGCCTGGGTACAGTTATTTATTTTCACCATTGCATAATCACCCTTTTGAAAATGATGATTATTTTTAGGAAATATGACCACTTTATTTTGAGAATTACGGCCCACCCAGTCATTTTCGCTGCGCTTACTGTCACCGTCAATCAATACTTTATATACCTTACCAATATCTTTTTTGTAACTTTCAAGCGACAGGGCATTTTGTTTTTCTATTATTTCCTGAAGTCGCTTTTTCTTAATTTCCAAAGGTACATCGTCTGTATAACGGCGTTGCGCCAGGGTACCCGGTCTTTCGCTGTAAAAGAACATGTAGCTCATATCATACTTACTGTAATCCATAATAGTTATTGTATCAGCATGATCTTCATTTGTTTCTGTGCAGAAACCTGATATTATATCTGAGGTAATACTACAGTCTGGCATAATCTCTCTAATGCGGTCAACCTTGCTCATATACCATTCGCGCGTATAGGTGCGGTTCATTAGTTGTAGAACCCGGCTTGAACCACTTTGTACTGGTAGGTGAATACATTTGCAGATATTTTCATATTTGGCCATTGTATACAGCACATCATCAGTAATATCTTTAGGGTGAGAGGTAGAAAAGCGAACACGGAGTTCGGGAGATATTAAAGCAACAAGTTCCAATAGTTTAGCAAAGCCTACCGAATCTTCTTCTTTAGCATTTTTAGGTATGTAGTGGTAACTATCTACATTCTGCCCCAACAGGGTTACTTCGCGGTAACCGCTTTCAAAAAGTTCGCGGCATTCCCTCAATATACTTTCCGCATCTCGGCTTCTTTCGCGGCCACGCGTAAAAGGGACCACGCAAAATGAGCACATGTTATTACACCCACGCATAATGCTTACAAAAGCGCCCACGCCATTGCTGTTCAGCCGAACGGGAGAAATATCAGCATAAGTTTCTTCACGGCTCAACAGCACATTCACGCTTTTTTGACCTCCGCCTGCTTCATCAACCAGCTGCGGTAAACTTCGGTAGGCGTCTGGCCCGACAACAATATCTACCAATTTTTCTTCCTCCAAAAATTGTGATTTAAGGCGTTCAGCCATGCAACCAAGTACACCCACCAATGTGGAAGGCTTTTGAGATTTGAGCTTTTTAAACTCAGTAAGGCGCTTACGAACAGTTTGTTCAGCTTTTTCTCGGATAGAGCAGGTATTAATAAAGATCAGGTCTGCATCTTCCAGATTGCGGGTGGCACCGAATCCCTCTTTATTCAGAATAGATGCTACCACTTCGCTGTCTGCAAAGTTCATTTGGCATCCATAGCTTTCTATATAAAATTTTTTCGCGTAATTATTGGGATCGTTGGCAAACGGGGCATAGCTCTCTCCCTGCCGTTTATCATCATGCACTTTAAGTTCTGTCAGGTTCAACATCAAATAAATTAATTAATAAAATGAAGGGCAAAGATAGGTAATTGAAATGGTGTATGACAGGATGGCAGAGCTAACTTTTGTTAAATATAAAAACTTATATCTTTCCTCACATGTGATTTGACATAAGCCAAAGCTGTTAAAGGCATCACCAATAACAATAAAATGCTTAAGACATTTTGAGTAATAAGCCAGGCGGCAATTGTTACCAATAATAGATATACCGGATAAAAGAATAACAAAAATGCAAATACCACTGCATCATAGTGGTCGGAGTTTTTTACCAACCATTTGGTAAACTTTTTTGCCGTAAAGTAAATGGGCCCGTTAAGCACCACCGCAAAAAGCGCCGGAACAAAAAGTAAAATTTTTTTGAGCGAATTATGACGAATGCTAAATTTTTGGTCAAAAGTGGGGTTATCTCCCTTTTCAATCTCATAAACGAGGCCGCTTAATTGTTGCTGCAGTTCTTTATTAAACAGAATGTGTTTATTGCCATCAGTATCACTGAGGTTAAAATCTGATGATTGCAGCAGGTTTCCAAAGTTCACATCTATTTGTTTGCCAAAACGCCTGAACGAGCTGTAATTAATGCCGGCAGGCAACACTTGCACGGGCAAACCTTTCTCCCAGGCCATAAAGGCGATGCGTGCAGTACCTTTTTTTAACGGCCGCAGATGCCATTCATTTACACAAAGCGCTTCGCTGAAAATGGTTACGGCTTCGCCTTTTTTAAAAACCTGCATACAGGCATTAAAAGTTTCATAATTCTCTAAAAGGTTTTGTGCGCCCTCGCGTGTGCGGTAAATGGGAAATATTTTAACAGCCCTCAGAAAAGGTATGGCTTTGGGAAACCGTTTGAACACGTCGCCACGAGCCAGGGACCAGATAGGGGTATCAAATAAAATATCGTAAATAATCGCGTCTAAAAAAGAATTGGGATGGTTGCTGGCAATGAGCAGTGGCCCGCGGATTTTAAGTAGTTCTGGTTTATTTACACGAATGGAATGGCAAAAGAACCTAATAGCGAACCGGACGTATATTTTTAAAAAGCGATAAAGCAAGATAGTTTTTTAGCAAAAATAATGGGTAGCTGCCAGAATATAATGGCGGTTACGCCATTCGTAAAATCTTCTCCATTTTTTTACCTCTGGCCATTTCGTCTACCAGTTTATCCAGGTAGCGTACCTGCTTGGTAAGCTGATTCTTAATTTCTTCTACGCGATAGCCACAAATAATGCCCTTAATCAAATGAGCATTTGGGTGTAAAGTAGCATTTTGAAAAAACTGGCTGAAAGTAACTTCATTATCAATCAGTTCCTGCAGTTTTTTTTCATCATAACCCGTAAGCCATTCTATTACCTGGTTCAGTTCCTGGCGGGTTCTGCCTTTCTTTTCAATTTTGGTCACATAATGCGGGTAAACAGATGCAAAGGTCATTTTTGCAATGCGCTCATCATGTAATTGGGTATCCATAATTTCAATTTTAAATTAAATATAATAATATTACGTTGTTTAGCTTAAATCAGGCTAAATCAACCATTTCCCGTACCTTCGCAGTCCGAAATTTTAAAACCCTTCGGAGTATTTTATGAATTTTATTTTTAAACAATTAAACGCTGATGCTCAGGAGAACGCTGGTGCAGCCGGAGAACCGGTTGAGGAAGCTTCTACAGCGACAAACACTGCACCTGAAGAAACGCCGGTTGAGAACCCTCAGCCTGCTGATGCACCTGTTGAAGAATCAACGCCTGCTGATGAAGTAAAATCTGAAGCTGTAGCTGAATCTCAACCTGTACAGGAAGAAACACCACACGATGATTTTGACTGGAGCGTTGACAAACGCAACGTATCTTCTTACAGCAAAGAAGAAAAAGAAAAGTACGATAAAGTGTATGAAAATACTTTTATCACTTTAAACGACGGTGAACTGGTAAACGGTACCGTGGTAGGCCTTACCAATACTGATGTGGTACTAAACATTGGCTTTAAAAGCGATGGTCTGATTTCTCTGAACGAGTTTCGCGACTTGCCGAACCTGCAGGTGGGCGATGTAGTGGAAGTTATGATCGTTGAAAAAGAAGACAGGGAAGGGCACCTGAACCTAAGCCGCAAACAAGCCCGCACCACACGTGCATGGGAAAAAATTGTTGAGGTGAATAAAACAGGCGAAGTGGTTACCGGCCTTGTTACCAGCAAAACCAAAGGTGGCCTTATTGTGGATGTATTTGGTATGGAAACCTTCCTGCCGGGCTCTCAAATTGATGTGAAACCGGTTACTGACTACGACCAGTTTGTAGGTAAAACCATGGAGTTTAAAGTGGTGAAAATTAACGAAACCATTAAGAACGCTGTAGTAAGCCACAAAGCGCTGATCGAAAGCGATATTGAAGCACAACGTGCAGAAATTATTGGGAAGCTTGAGAAAGGACAGGTATTGGAAGGAACCGTTAAGAATATTACCGACTTTGGTGCATTTATGGACCTGGGCGGCTTAGACGGTTTACTGTACATTACCGATATTTCGTGGGGGCGTATTTCTCACCCGAATGAAGTACTGAAAATGGATCAGAAGATCAACGTGGTAGTACTTGATTTTGATGATGAGAAAAAACGCATCAGCCTTGGCCTGAAGCAATTAACACCACACCCGTGGGATGTGTTGCCGGAAGGACTGGAAGAAGGTAAAACAGTAACAGGTAAAGTGGTAAATATTGAAGATTATGGTGCATTTCTCGAGATTACTCCTGGTGTAGAAGGCCTGGTTCACGTAAGCGAAATTACATGGGCCAATACGCCGATCAATGCCAAAGAGTTCTTCAAAATGGGCGATGAGCATGAAGCCAAAATTGTTACTTTAGATAAAGATACCCGTAAAATGAGCCTTTCTATCAAGCAATTGACAGAAGACCCATGGAACGATATCGAAACCCGTTTTGCCGAAGGCAGCAAACACACCGGTGAAGTTAAAAACATCACCAACTACGGCGTGTTTGTAGAACTGGCACAAGGTATAGGTGGTATGATCCATATCAGCGACCTGAGCTGGTTAAAGCGTTTCAACCATCCTGGTGAGTACACCAAAGTGGGCGAAAATATTGATGTGATCATCTTAGGTATCGATAAAGACAACCGCAAACTGCAACTGGGCCATAAGCAACTGGAAGAAGATCCCTGGAACACATTGCAGGATACTTTTGCCATAGGTTCTATACATGAAGGAACGCTTACCCGTAAAGATGACAAAGGCGCAACCGTTCAACTGCCTTACGGCCTCGAAGGTTTTGCTCCTAACCGCCATCTTACCACAAAAGAAGGTAAGTCTTTAAACCAGGATGAACATGGTGAATTTATGGTGATTGAGTTTGACCGCAACGAAAAGCGCATCGTGGTATCTCACGCACGTGTGTGGGAGCAGGAGCAATATGCAGAAAGAGAGGGTGCAAGAAAAGCAGAGCGCGCTGAGCACGAAAAAACCAAGAAGGTTGTTAAGAACATTCAAAGCAAAGTTGAAAAAGCTACCCTTGGCGATTTAGGTGTTTTGGCAGATCTGAAGAAGAAGATTGACGCAGAAAACAAAGCTACTGCCGCAGCTGCTTCTAAAGATTCAAAAGAAGAAGCGCCTAAAGTGGAAGTGCCTAAGGTTGAAGAAGCTCCTCAGGCTGCAAGCGATACAGAACCGGGGGCTGACGAAGCAAAAGGTGAAGCATAAAAGATTACCTGAATTTTTTTAAATATTAAACTGCCGCATTTTAAAAGCGGCAGTTTTTTTTATTCAAGTGAATATCAAAGCTTGCAGCTTTATGTTGTGCGCGTAAAAAAAAGTGCATCTTTACAATGGCAAAGCAAAAATATTATGTACAGAGAGATCACATCCTGGCACAGCCGAATATTGAATAAAGACATGCCAGTAGTAACTTACGGCCATTATGGGTTTGCATTGCTGCTGGTGCCAACGGCCGGGGCAGATTTTTTGGAATATGAAAGATTTCAATTGATTGATGACCTTGCTCCTTTTATTAACGAGGGCAAGGTAAAAGTGTATTCCATCAACAGCGAGAACAATAGCAGTTGGATGAACAAGCAGATGGATCCGCGGCATCAGTCAACCAGGCATGAAGAATGGAACCAGTATGTGTATAACGAAGTAGTGCCCTTTATAAAAATCACCAGCAGTGCAGAAACACCCATCATTATCTGCGGCGCCTCTTTCGGCGCGTTGCACAGTATGAATTTATTTTTAAAAAGGCCCGATCTGCTAAACGGGGTGATAGCCATGAGTGGTGTGTACGATCTGACTTATTATACCAATGGTTATATGGATGATTACGTATACTTCAACAGCCCACAACATTATATTCCCAATCTAACAGATCAACGCCTCATTAGCCAGATCAATCAAAGCGATCATATACATATTCTTACCGGCAGCGGTCCTTACGAAGACCCGCGCGCCGGCGGAGAGTTTGCCAAGCTATTATACGATAAAGGTGTTTATTATGATTTTGACAATTGGGGTCCTAACTATTCTCACGACTGGCCTACCTGGAAAGCCATGCTGCCACATTATTTGAGAGTGAGATTTTGATGGCAGGCAATTGGAATTGGTGAAGATGAGAAATTCGCATTTCAGATTCAGATAACCGGTAACACAAACTTATAACTGGCTTCGGTACGGTAACATTTTCTTATTGCCACATATCACATTCTACATTCCTTTTCTTAAAATCTCCTGAAACTCTTTTCCACCTATCATTCGTGCGCCTAAACTTTCCAGGTAATCAGAATGGATCTGGCAATCAATGAGGGCAAGACCATTTCGTTTTAATTCTTGTACATATTTTATAAAGGCATAGCGCGATGCATTGCTTACCAGACTAAACATACTTTCTCCAAAAAATACATTTCCAAGTTTAATCCCATAAAGCCCTCCGGCAAGTTCCCCATTTTGCCAAACTTCAGCGCTATGCGCATAACCCATTTCGTGCAAATTTGTGTAAGCAGCTATCACCTCATCATTGATCCAGGTGCCATCCTGCCCTGCACGTGGAACATTTTTGCAGTATTGCATCACTTGTGAAAAGGCTTTATTGGTTGTAAATTGAAAGGCTTCCCGATTCAGCAGCGGTTTCATAGACTTGCTGATCTTTAATTCATCAGGAAATAAAACAAACCGCGGGTCAGGGCTCCACCATAAAATGGGGGGCTTGTCATACCAGGGAAAAATGCCGGAGCGGTACGCCAGCAGCAGTCTTTCAGGTGAAAGGTCGCCACCGATAGCCAGTAAGCCATCAGGCTCCGCTAAGTGTACGGGAGGAAAAATCAGTTCATCGCTCAGGGCAAAAATTGCCATCAGAGTATCTGTGGGTTTTTTAATCAGTCAGGATCATGATACTACTTCTTCAACCGTTGCATTAATACCACGGTCAAGAATGGCCTCGCACATAGGTTTCAGGTCTTCAAATACACCTTCTTTTACAGCGTATTTGCCTTTGTAATGTATGATATAGGAGCATTGCTCCGCCTGCTCGTAAGTATGCCCGCACACATCAATAAGTGTTTCAATCACCCAGTCAAATGTATTCACTTCATCGTTCCACACAATAAGCTGGCAAAGCGATGTGGTGGCTGTAAGCACATCGGCCTCTTCTTCTGACTGCGTAAAAGGGTTCGTGTTCATTTCTATCATGTGGCAAAGATAGAATTTTTTAAAAAATCGGCGTACCTTTGGGCATTTATGCAACACGGCAAAACAGTAGCATTTCACACCCTGGGCTGTAAGCTCAATTACTCCGAAACCTCGGCTATATCAAGGTTGATGGAGCAGGAAGGCTATGCGAAAAAGAATTTTGATGAAGTGGCCGACGTGTATGTGATCAATACCTGCTCGGTTACTGAAGCTGCCGATAAAGAATGCCGCCAACTGGTTCGCCGCATTCAGCGCAAAGCGCCGGCGGGGCTGGTGGTGATTACAGGATGCTACGCGCAGTTGAAGCCCCAGGAAATAGCCTCCATACCCGGCGTGGACCTTGTGTTAGGCGCTGCAGAGAAGTTTAATATTGCCAAACATATCAAAGAAATATCAAAAGGAGATTCGGCCAGAATTTGCAGTTGTGATATTGACGATGTAACTGGTTTTCACACCTCTTTTTCTTTAAACGACCGCACGCGAACTTTCTTAAAAGTACAGGATGGTTGCGATTATAATTGCAGCTTTTGCACCATACCCATGGCGCGTGGCAAAAGTCGTAGCGATAGTATTGATAATGTAATTAAAAACGCTGAAAGTCTTGCTGTAAATGGTGTGAAGGAAATAGTACTTACCGGCATTAACCTGGGAGATTTTGGCAAAGGCCCCGATGGCAACTCACCGCTATCAATCAACGGAAGGCAGGAGAATTTTTATGAACTGATAAAAAAACTGGATGACATTAGTGGTATTGAACGCTATCGCATCTCTTCCATTGAGCCAAATCTGCTTACCAATGAGATCATAGAATTTGTTGCCAACAGTAAAAAATTCATGCCACATTTTCACATTCCGCTGCAAAGCGGCAGCAATAAAACTCTGGCTGCCATGCGCCGTCGTTATAAGCGTGAACTGTATGCAGAAAGGGTGGGCGTAATTAAAACGCTTATGCCGCACTGTGCTATTGGGGTTGATGTGATTGTGGGTTTTCCTGGCGAGACTGATGATGATTTTAAAGAGACATATGATTTTCTGCACGCATTAAACGTTTCTTATTTCCATGTGTTCACTTATTCTGAACGCGACAATACGCATGCTTTAACCATCAGTCCTGTTGTGCCGGTACATGTTCGACATGAAAGAAACAAAACACTTCGCAACCTTTCTTATATGAAGATGCAGTATTTTGAAGCGCAGCACGCTGGCCAAACCCGGAAAGTACTTTTTGAGCACCAAAATAAAAATGGCATGATGGAAGGCTATACGGATAATTACATTCGTGTAAGCACTCCATACCGTAATGATTGGGAAAATAGTATTGTAGAGTGGAACCTGTAATTTACAGTTAGATCTGCATAGTAAGAACAACTGCACGTCAAAAACGATTTTTATGAAAAGAGTACTTTTTGTGGGGTTGCTACAGTTTTTTGTTGTAGCAGTATTTGCCCAGTTTAAAACTTTAACGATTGAAGAAGCTACAATGGGCGCAACTTCCAGGTTTAGGCCTGACGATATTGCGGGTATACAGTGGCAAGACAATGATCATTTTACATACGTAAAAGATATGAAGCAGATTGTTCAGTACAATGTGCGTTCAAATACCGAAAAAAACCTGCTAAGCCTTGAAGACATTAACGTGGTACTGGCGGAGCAAAAAATTCCATCGCTGAAATATTTAATGCAGTATAGCTGGGAAAGCCCGTCTTTATTGCGTTTTTCCACAGAAAACCATACCGTTTTATTTGATGTGATGAGCAGAAAAATTGGTTACCATGCATCTTATAAAAAGGGCGCATCTAATTTGAGTTTTCACGCCATATCCCGTCATACAGCTTATACAATTGATAACAACGTGTACATAACAGAACAGGATGGCCGCGTAATACAAGTAACAAAAGATGACGACATAGGCATTGTGAATGGTAGCAATTACGTGCACCGGCAGGAGTTTGGTATCAATCAGGGTTTATTTTGGTCCGGCAGCGGTCATGCACTTGCATATTACAGAAAGGATGAGAGAATGGTTGCTGATTATCCGCTCGTTGATGTAACTCAGCGTATAGCAGGTTTAAATAATATAAAATATCCTATGGCGGGCGAAATAAGTGAAGAGGTTTCTCTGGGTATTTATAATATTAAAACCGGTGCAACAGTTTTTATAAAACCTTTCGGTCATAAAAATGACTACTTAACGCATATTGGTTGGGATTCTAATGAACAGTACATTTATATTGCCGAGTTGAATCGTGCTCAAAACCACTTACGTTTTAATAAATACAGCGCCATCACGGGCCAGTTTCTGGGTACTTTGTTTGAAGAAAGAAACGACAAATGGGTAGAGCCAGAAAAAGATATGATCTTTTTGAAACGAAAACCAGATCACTTCGTATGGTTTAGCGAAAGAGATGGTTTTATGCACTTGTATTTGTATAATACAGCAGGTAAGCTGGTCAAACAACTTACCAAAGGTGATTTTGTTGTGACAGATTTCTTAGGGTTTGATGAAAAAGAAGAAAATTTTTATGTAATGTCAACAAAAGAAAGCCCGCTGGAAAGGCATTTGTACAAGTACAACGTAAAAACAGGGAAGGAAACAAAGCTTAGTAAAACCGCAGGTGTACATAATGTGAAACTAAGCCCTGATAAGAAATATTTTACAGATAGCTATTCTAATACAACCACACCAAGGTCAGTAGCGCTCATAAATAATAGTGGAGCAATTGTCAAAAAACTAATCACCGCTAACGATCCTTATAGAGCTGCTAATTATAAGTTAGGTGAAATGACAATAGGGACGATTAAATCTGCGGATTTGAAAACCGATCTTTATTATCGCATGATAAAGCCGGTGGATTTTGATTCTGCAAAAAAATATCCTGTTATTGTTTATGTATATGGTGGACCTCACGCGCAAATGATCACCAACTCGTGGTTAGGCAGGGCAAGCTTGTTTGATTATTATTTGGCGCAGCAGGAGTTCATTGTTTTTACGGTTGATAACCGGGGATCTGCCGACCGCGGTTTTGCATTTGAAAGTGTGATCCACCGGCAAAACGGGCAGGAGGAAATGAAAGATCAGATGAAAGGAGTAGAATTTTTGAGATCGTTGCCCTATGTTGATAGCAATAAAATTGGAGTGAGCGGTTGGAGCTATGGTGGTTTTATGGCAACATCTCTCATAACAAATTTTGCAGAAACCTTTAAAGTAGCTGTTGCAGGAGGACCGGTAATTGATTGGAAGTATTATGAAGTAATGTATGGAGAGAGGTATATGGACACTCCGCAGGAAAACCCGGAAGGGTATATAAAAACCAGCCTGCTTAGTAAAGCCGGTAATCTGAAAGGCCGGCTGCTCATGATTCATGGCTATATAGACCCTGTAGTAGTACCACAAAATAGCCTGATGTTTTTAAAAGCAGCAACAGAAGCTAATGTTTTGGTGGATTACTCAATCTATCCTACGCATGAGCATAATGTTCTTGGTAAAGACCGGGTAAACCTGAACAAAAAAATAGCCCAATATTTTATTGATTATCTTAAATAATGTATTTGAAGAAAATAATGTGTCTTTAAATCAACAAAGCCAAATTTCCAAGATGATTGACCAATATGAGATTAGCAATTTTTAATGATTAAAAACAGTAAAATGGTTCACAAGTTCTTTCTTGTTTTATTAGTTCTTTTTTTTATTATCCCAAAATCCTATTCGCAACAAAGGCCTAATATTATTTTTATTTTAGTCGACGATCTGGGTTACGGCGATGTGGGAGTTTTTTATCAGAATGAAAGAAAAAGAAAAGGCCTGCCACATCTGGTTACTCCATCGCTTGACAAGATGGCTGCTCATGGCGCTATTCTTACACAAAATTATGCAAATGCACCAGTTTGCGTTTCATCGCGTTCATCACTATTAAGTGGTGTAACCCAAGGCCATTCAGGCGTTCGTGACAATCAATTTGACAAAGCGCTTGATGATAATTACACCATTGCTAGTACACTAAAAAGCATTGGGTATACAACTGTTGCTATAGGTAAATGGGGATTGCAAGGTAAAGGAGAGAAGAGTAATTGGCCTGCACATCCTCTAAAACGGGGATTTGATTATTACTATGGATATATCCGCCACAGTGATGGTCACGAACATTATCCCAAAGAAGGATTATACCGAGGTGCCAAAGACGTTTATGAAGATTACACTGTTGTAACTGAGGGGCTCGATAAATGCTATACAGGTGATTTGTTTACGGCAAGAGCAAAACAATGGATAGTTGATCATACTAAGGTTAACAAGGCAAAGCCTTTTTTTATGTTTCTTTCGTATGATACTCCGCATGCAGTAACCGAATTACCTACGCAAGCGTATCCCTCAGGTTCAGGATTGAAGGGTGGTTTGCAGTGGTTAGGTGAAAATGGCCGAATGATCAATACGGCTTCCGGAGAAATTGATTCGTGGATTTCGCCAATGTTTGCCAATCAAACTTATTATGATGAAAAAGCTGGAACAAGGGTGCCATGGAAAAATATAAACAAAAGATATGCTACCGTAGTTGAGCGGCTGGATGCACAAGTGGGGGATGTTTTGGCTCTGTTAAAAGATTTGAAAATTAGTGAGAATACGCTGGTTGTCTTCACGTCAGACAATGGACCTTCACAAGAGTCCTACTTAAAAAACCAGCAATATTCCCCTGAATTCTTCCAGGGATACGGCCCTTTTGATGGTATTAAAAGAGACCTTTGGGAAGGTGGAGTAAGAATGCCAACAATCGTGCAATGGGCTTCTAACATCAAAAACGGACTTGTGGTAAACACGCCGTCCATGTCATCAGATTGGATGGCGACTATTCTTGCAGCTAGTGGCAGAAACGCCCCGGCGCGATCGGATGGCGTTTCCCTTCTTCCTTCTTTGCTTACGGCAGGTAAGCAACTTCCATCTACAGTATACATCGAATATGTAAATGATACTAAAACACCTGGGTATAACGATTTTGAAGAGATAAGACGTAATAAGGGAAGAGGTCAAATGCAATTGATGAGGTTAGGAGATTACATAGGCGTGCGTTACAGTATCCAAAGCCATACAGATGATTTTGAAATATATAACGTTGTTAAAGATCCAAAACAATCAAAGAATCTTGCTTCTTCAATGCCTCAATTGCAGCAACAGTTTAAAGACAGGGTTTTACAATTGCGTATGCCTGACGAAGATGCTAAAAGGCCATATGATAAGAATATGATACCGGGGTTAAAACAAATGCCTCTCCAGAAAGGAGTGGTATGGAAAGAATTCAAAGGAGATTATGAATGGGTACCGCAAACAGTAAGGTTACAGCCAGCCAGAATGGGGCTTATGCCTAAAGAAGAGTTGTTTAACATGCAACATTCAAATGCCTCAGTTATTACGTACGAAGGTATTATAAGAGTCCCGGGTGATGATGAGTACTCATTTTTTATAAATACTAATGGTAAGGCTTTTTTAAGAATACATGATGCATCTGTAATTGATGCTGACTATAATTACCAACCAGGTTCTGAAAAAGAAGGAAAGATTCGTTTGAAAGCTGGTTTGCACCCGTTTAAATTGACAGTATTGCAAAATCAGAACAATCACCAACTGACACTTCAATGGAGCAGTGCTAAATTTTCAAAGAGGCCATTAGGTAAAAATAATTTGTATTAAATAATTCTGAGTTTAATAATGTTGGTTTGGCGCCAGTATTTTGCTTCTCTTAAAAATATGTGGTTTACAAGGCTAGGTCATAATAAACTGAACTATCCGCCTATTGCTACAAATTTTAAATAAAAACCACAATTTGTTAAAAGTCTCAGTTGCTGTCAAAGCTTATCTTTGATCCAATATCAATAAAAACTTAAATGAAGTTATTAGTTTTAGCCTTCTCTCTCTTTTGCATAGCAACCTTCTCTAACGCTCAAAATGTGCAGATAACAGGTAGAATTTTGGACACGCTCACGTTGCAACCGCTTGAATCTGCTACCATTTCGGCCAAAAGTGGAAACTCCAATTTATTTTCTGTAAAGTCTGATAATGATGGCAGATTTACTATCACCCTGTTGGCCTCAAATGCAAACGCAGTTCAAATTTCGTTTTCTGGCTACCGCGACAAGTTTATACAGATTGTTTCCACTCATAATAATGATCTCGGTGAAATTTATATGCATCAACTCGCTACTTCTCTGGAAGCGATAGTAGTGCAGGGCAGAAGGCCGCCTGTATCGTTTAAAGTTGACCGCCAGGTATATAAACCTTCTGAGTTTGGAAATGCTACTTCAGGAACAGCAGTTGACGCCATTAAAAACCTTCCTTCGATCTCAGTAAATGCCCTTGGCGAGATTAGCTTCAGGGGTTCGTCCAGCTTTTTAGTACTGGTAAACGGTAAACCTACACAGGGAGATCCGGCCACGATTCTTTCCCAGATTGCGACAGGATCAATCGAGAATATTGAGGTGATCACCAGCCCATCTGCTGCATATGATGCTGATGGGAAAGCAGGAATTATTAACGTGGTAACCAAAACGGGTGTGGAAGATGGTTGGCTATTTAATTCAAACCTAATGTACGGTTTCCCCCCGTTGGAGGATTTTGACAACGATCGAAATCCAAAACGTTATGGTGCCGACATCAACGCGGGTTTCAAAAAGAATAAATGGGATATAAGCGGTGGATTGAACTATCTAAGGAACGATATCGCAGGATATCGCGAAGGAGAAGTGTGGACGCAGAATGAGGGCATCCAAACTTTTTTTCCATCAGTTGGCGAAAGGAGTTTTAAGCGATATAATTACGGTGGACGACTTGCATTAAACTTTCAGCCTGATAAAAACAATACCATCAGCAGTGGTTTTTCGCTCAGTAAAAAATACCAGTCGCGTGATGCGAATATTTTGTACAATAACTACAGGCAAAATGTTCAAACAGGTGAAATATTTGACCGTTTCACTTATTACAATCCCAATAAGCAGGAAAAAGAAGGCGTGTTCGCCCTTGCCAACCTGGATTATGAGCATTTGTTTGGCTCCAAATCAAAGATTAATTTTTCAGCACTGTACGAAAGGGCAGTGCTTTCAGGCAATACCTATAACCGCAACCTGCATTATCCAAACATTGATGATACGATACAATACACGCACAATCCCAATACTAATCCTTTAAATGCATATCGCTTTAAAACAGATTTTACTCAAAAGCTGGGCGCGTCAAATACTTTGCAGGCAGGTTACCAGTATCGCTACGACACACAGGACGGGAATTTTATGTACCTGGTGAAAGTATTGGGTACAGATCAATTTGTAGCCGACCCGGAATTTACCAGCCGTGTGAAAGTGAAGAACAATATTCATGCTGGTTATGTGCAATTGAACGGACAAGCAGATAAGCTGAGTTACATGATCGGTTCCCGCCTGGAATCAACAAAAAGAGATCTTCGCTTTACCACGAACGACCAAAGCAAGGTGATGAACTTTATCAATTTTTTTCCATCTGCACAACTAAGGTATCAACCAGCGACCAATATAACTTTGCGCACAGGTTACAATCGCCGTATTAAAAGAACGAATAACTACGAGTTGAATCCTTTTCCCGAGCGGGAGCACTCGGAAACACTCGAACAAGGGGATCCGGAATTAAAACCTGAATTGATTGGGACTTATGAATTGGGTTTGGAGCAAATCATCCCAAAAGGTAATTTCTTTGTAACGTTATACCACCAAACAACCAAAGATCCCATTCAGAGAGTGAATAAAGTGTATAATGACACTATACTCAACCGTGTGTTTACCAATGCTGGTAAGGCTTTGCAAACCGGCCTCGAAATGAACTACAGCAAAAGGCTGAGCCCCTGGTGGCAAGCTATCATCGGCGGAAATGTATATAAATACAAGATCGCGGGAGAAATATTTCATGGAGCGATTGATATAAGCAACAGCAGTTGGATATACAGTATCAATTCCACACAAACTTTTACATTGCCTAAGAACTGGTCAACACAGTTGAGCATCAATTACCTTTCTAAACGCGTAACAGCGCAGGGAGAGGACAGCCGGTTCTTTACACCACACTTAACCTTAAAGAAAACCAGTAATGATAAACGCTGGAATCTTCAATTGCAATGGCTG
The DNA here is from genome assembly GCA_023423285.1 of Bacteroidota bacterium. GTDB lineage: Bacteria > Bacteroidota > Bacteroidia > Chitinophagales > Chitinophagaceae > Niabella. The sequence continues at coordinate 10,013 of JAFAFV010000136.1, read as the reverse complement.
AACATTGACATAGGCATGAATGAATCAAACAGGCAACGTATAACAACTTACGGTTCCAATTTTTACACCACAACCAATTATATATATGAACCCGACCAATTTCAGATTTCAATTGGTTATAATTTATCCCGCAGAAACAGGAAAATTAATTTACCGGTAAGCGAAATAGGAGAGAAAGAATTTTAGAAGGCGGCCTATAACGAATATAAAAGCGAGGGGTATATAAATAAAAAGCAGCTACAAAATGTAACTGCTTTTTTGATTTGTGGGAGTTGGCGGATTCGAACCGTCGACCCTCTGCTTGTAAGGCAGATGCTCTGAACCAGCTGAGCTAAACTCCCTTCAAAAACGGAGTGCAAAAATAGGGATATAGACTTTACGAACAAACTTTTTTGTTTAAATTTTTTGTTTGTTTGAAACTTTAGATGGTGCCCTTTAATATACCTTGCTGAATTTGTAAAGCCTTATAGAAGATAAATATATTATGCTAAAGACAAACATTTTACTTACTTTGTAAGCGTAATTTTCTACTTATGATTTACAGGCTCGTAGCTATTATTGTTGTTTGCGGCTTAATATTTTCTGCCTGCGGCGGTAAAAAGAAAAAAAGTATGGCTGATGACGGCGAAGTACCAATTGAGGAATTTATTGAATTTTATCCCATAATAAAACTGCCGTTCCAATTTAGCGATACAACATTTCCTAAAAAGGAGGATGACTCCCTACTAATCGCTAATACGATTTACTACCGCTTTATTCCAGATAGTTCCATTCAGTCTTTTTTTGGAAAACAAAAGTTCAGGTATTACGCGATGGGCAAGTTTGCTAACGGTAAAGAAGAAACCTATCTTTTAACCAAAGCCATTTCAGAAAACAAAAAAGTATTGCTGCTTTCTGCATTTGATAAAGAAAGAAATTACGTGGCGCAGCTACCGCTTATTCGCTACGATCAAAAGTCTCCGGCAAGTGTGAACATTGCCATTGATCCTAAATTTAACATCAGTAAAACCATTCATAAAACTTTGCCGGGCGATATAGTAGTGCAGGGCCATGATGTGTATATTTTAAACAGCGCTTCCAGGCAGTTTATGCTCATCATGACAGATTCTTTGGGGGAAGCAACCGGCGAACTACTCAACCCTATTGATACACTGCCGCAAACACAAAAATTTACGGGCGATTACGGCTCAAAAAGAAATCTCATTTCATTAAGAGACGGGCAGCGCGAAGGCCGCATGCATATATTTATGCATCTGGAAAACGAGGATGGCTGCGAAGGTGAGTTAAAAGGTGAGATCACATTTATTTCTGCCACATCTGCTGAATACAGGCAGGGTGGAGATCCTTGTATTTTACGTTTCATATTCAGTGAATCGGGGGTAAAAATTGAAGAAGTTGAAGGGTGCGGTTCACGCCTGGGAATGTTGGATTGTTCTTTTAATGGCAATTATTCAAAAAGAAAAGCACCCAGGCTCAAAGAAAATTAAACTCAAAAAAATGGTTACCATCAGTCTAATGGTAACCATTGAAGCAAGAGATTGTAGTGGTTATTCTTCTACAGGACTGCTAACAATTTTATCGGTAATAATATAATACCGTTCTCCGTTAATTAACTGTTCATGCCATACCCATTCTTTTAGGTTAATTCCTTTGTAGGTTGCTGAAGATAAATAGTTGATGGCATTTCCTGTGAAATTGATATTCATATTTACCACATAACCATCACTGGTATGGAGACCTCTTGCATGCGGGTTGGTACTGGTAATACGCATATGTTTTGTTTAAAGAGTTTAAAATATCTTTTTAAATCCCTTAAACAGTTATTTGGCTGATAGTACAATATCTTCTAAGTAGTAAAAAGTTGTTGCATTGATCTTTAAAACAGAAAGGTGAAACAGGTTTCAATGCTGGTTGAATATACAATTTTTTTTAGTAAAAAGTACTGTTATTATAATATTTAATTTTCATTAACACAGCGGGTTTAACAGTGTTTTGAAAAACAATGAATTTATGATTGCAATTATTTTGTAATGCCTTCCATTTTAAACAGAAAATTGTAAATAAGCGCCAGATCTCTTAAATAATCAAAGCGCCCGCTGGCGCCACCGTGGCCATAAGCCATATCTGTTTTTAATAAGATCACATTGTCGCCTGTCTTTGTCTCCCGTAATCTGGCCACCCATTTGGCGGGTTCAAAATATTGTACCTGGCTGTCGTGCAAACCTGTGATGACTAAAATATTGGGATAGTGTTGTTTCCCGATGTTCTCGTAAGGCGAGTAGCTTTTCATATAAGAATATGCTTCCTTATTATTAGGATTGCCCCATTCGTCATATTCATTTGTAGTAAGCGGAATACTTTCATCAAGCATGGTGTTCACCACATCCACAAAAGGCACCTGCGCAATCATACCGTTGTATAACTGCGGCGCCATATTGGCTACGGCGCCCATTAGCAGGCCACCCGCGCTGCCGCCCTGTGCATATAAATGGTGAGGTGAGGTATATTTTTGTTCAATTAAAAATTTAGAAACATCAATAAAATCGGTAAACGTATTTTTCTTTTTCATCATTTTGCCATCTTCGTACCACTGACGGCCCATTTCCTGGCCGCCCCTAATGTGCGCAATGGCGTAAGCAAATCCACGATCAAGCAGGGAAAGGCGGTTGCTGTTGAAAGTGGCCTCCATGCTGATTCCATAACTGCCATACGCATACTGCAGCAGCGGGGCCGTGCCATCTTTTTTAAAACCTTTTTTATAAACAATTGATACAGGAATCTTTGTACCATCTGCAGCAGTGGCAAAAAGCCTTTCACTCAGGTATTGGGTTTTATCGTATCCGCCCAGCACTTCCTGCTGTTTTAGCATGGTTCGTTTACCTGTGGCAAGGTTTTGCTCATATTGCGATGATGGCGTTATTAGCGATGTGTAACCAAACCTGAAATTATCAGTGTTATATTCCGGATTGCCTGATGCTGATAAGGCATAAGCAGGTTCATCAAATTTTAAAAATTCTTTTTTGCCTGTTTTACGGTTTAACATCACCAGTTGAGATAAACCGTTTTGCCTTTCAGAAAAAACCAGGAAATTTTTAAACTCATCTACACCTTCCATTAGCACGTCTGCCCGGTGAGGAATAAAATCCTCCCAGTTTTCAACACCGGTTTTATATAATGGTGTTTCCATCACTTTAAAATTCAGCGCATCTTTATTGGTTGTGATAAGAAATTTATCTTCAAGCGGCGTTATATCATATAATACATCTTTCATTCTTGGCTGAAACGATACAAACCTGCCCTTGGGCTTATCGGCTGGCAATAGAAAATTCTCTGAAGAAGTGGTTGCACCTGAACTGATGATGATCCATTTTTGATTTTTCGATTTATAAACGCCTATGTAATTTGACTTGTCTTTTTCTTCGTACACAACTACGTCTTTTGCTACAGGAGTACCCACGGTATGACGCATAATTTTTTCAGATAAAAGTGTGGCCGGGTTTTTTGAAGTATAAAAAATCGTTTTGTTGTCTGCAGCCCAAACAGAACTTCCTGTTGTGTTTTTAATTCCCAGGTCTGTTATTATACCGGTGTTCAGATCTTTTAAAAAAAGATTGTATTGCCTGCGCGAAACCACGTCTTCACCAAATACCATTTTGGTGTCATCCGGGCTAATGTTGAAGCCAACGGCAGAGTAGTAAGCATGGCCTTCAGCCATTTTATCCACGTCAAGCAATACTTCCTCGGTCGCGTTCAGGTTGCCTTTTTTTCGGCAGTATTTAAAATATTGTTTGCCGTCTTCAGTGCGGGTATAATAATAAAAACCGTTTTTGAACACAGGTACACTTTCATCTTTTTCTTTAATGCGGGAGCGCATTTCCTTAAAAAGTTCATCCTGAAACACTTCAGTTCCAGCCATCATTTTTGACAGGTAGGTATTTTCGGCTTTCAGGTAATTGATCACGTTGGTACTGTCGGGCCCTTTGCCAAAATAATCATACATCCAATAATAGTTGTCAATCACTTTATCATCATGAATATTCCTGATGTGCTCTTTTTTGGCAGCCACAGGAGGCTTCACATCTGGCCATTGTATTTTTTGCTGACTCATAGTGTTGATACTGAATGAAGAAATAAATAAAATGGTGAGCAGTTTTTTATAAGGTGAAAACTTATTCATATCAAGATTAATTTTAAATATTATACTCTGCAATATACTTGTCAGGATAACTTTGAGGATGATCTACAATTTCCTTCTCTTCACTTCTTTTTTGATCAAACTGATTTCGCGGCCCGTGTTTCCGCCAACAGAAGTGTTTTCTTCGGCACGGCGCATCAGGTAGGGGATCACCTCTTCCACGGGACCAAAGGGAAGGTACTTGCTCACGTTGCAGCCCGCGTGCGCCAGGTTAAAAGTAATATTATCACTCATGCCGTAAAGCTGGCTAAAGGTTACCCGCGGGTGGTTGAGCGGCAGTTTGTTGGCCTGCAACTGTTGTAAAGCGTGCATGTTGCTTTTTTCATTATGGGTTGAAATATTCACTGCTATCTTATCAAGGCGTTCAATACAAAATTGTACCGCGGCATCATAATCTGCATCCGTAGCAGCTTTATCAGGCTGAATGGGAGAAAGGTATTCTAAGTCCCGGGCGCGCTTTCTTTCCTTTTCCATGTAAGCGCCGCGCACCAGTTTTATGGCAAAAATAAACCCTCTTTCCACGGCTGCCTCGTAGCAGTCTTTTACAAACTGCAGCCTGTCGTGCCGGTACATTTGCGCGGTATTATAAACAACTGCTTTTTCTTTATTGTAAGCGTCCATCATCAGGGTAACCAGCGCATCAAGCGGGTCAGTTATCCAACTTTCCTCAGCATCAATCATCATACCCACATTATTCTGTCTTGCTGCTTCGCAAATGCGTATAAGGCGCTGGCGCACCCTTTCCCATTCTTCCCTTTCTGCTGGCGGCAATTGCTCCAGTGCATTCAAATATCGTTTGATCAGGCTGCCCTGCAAATTTTTTATCATCTCATCCAGCCTTTCCAAAAGCGCTTCGCGGCACAGTCCTGTAACCTTTACGCTCATAAACGGAACGTTGGGCTGTGTGGCTGCATAGCAGATGACTTTTATAAATTCATCGGCAGCATGGTCGTATTCGGGTTCAGTGTCGTCGCCACCTTCTACGGCATAATCCAGTATAACCTGCACATTGTATGTTGACAAATGGCTGGCCACGGAAGCCGTTTGTTCCAGTGTTTCGCCTCCGGCAAACTGTTTAAAAATTGTTTTTTTAATAATGTTTTTAACGGGTAAACCGGCCCTGAAGGCCCAGGGAGTTATTTTAGTGCCAATTTTAACCAGCGCCGGGCTACTCATTAAAGTGAACAGTTTTTTGGCATCTTTTAGATCACTGTCAGTTTTGTATTCAAAGGCAAACTTGGTATTGTCGAAAGAAACAGATGGGTAAGTGCTCATATAACGTTTGAATATACTGGCGCAAATTTAATACTGTTTCAATTATAATTAATTACCGTTTGTAAATTTCATTTAAAAGTAATTCCGTTTATCTTTGAAAGATGGAAGTAAACGAGTCATTGGTAGAAAAACTGGCACATTTATCCAGGCTTACTTTTTCCGAAAGTGAAAAAAAAGAAATAGCCGATGACCTGCAACGTATGATAGGTTTTGTAGAAAAGTTGAACGAACTTGATTTGAAAGATGTGGAGCCGCTAATGCACATGAGTGAAGAACGCAATGTGCTGCGCGATGATGTTGTGAAAGGGTCTATAAGTAGGGAAGAAGCGCTACAAAATGCACCGGCAACTGATGGAACATTTTTTAAAGTACCCAAAGTGATCAAGAAATAAATCATGCCAGGGATTATAGAAATAAAAGATTTGCACAAAAGTTATTTTATGGGTACACAGGAGTTGCCTGTGTTGAAAGGCCTTACCCTTACAATTGAAAAAAACGATTACGTGGCGCTAATGGGTCCATCAGGCAGTGGCAAAAGTACGCTAATGAATATTTTGGGTTGCCTTGATACACTTACCGCCGGCACTTATATATTAAATGGGCAAGATGTGAGTAAAATGGATGACAATGCCCTGGCAGAAGTACGTAATAAAGAAATAGGTTTTGTTTTTCAGCAATTCAATCTTTTAAATACATGGACCGCCCTTGAAAATGTGACCCTTCCACTTATTTACGCAGGTATTAACAAGGCAGCCCGCCGCGAAAAAGCAATGCAAATGCTGGAAAATGTGAGCCTTACAGACAGGCACCATCACCGGCCCAATGAACTGAGCGGGGGTCAAAGCCAGCGTGTAGCTATTGCAAGAGCACTAGTAAATGACCCTGCCATTATACTTGCTGATGAACCTACAGGTAATCTCGATACCAAAACGTCTTATGAGATTATGGATATCTTTGAAAAAATTCACGCAAGTGGTAACACCGTGATATTAGTAACCCACGAAGAAGATATTGCCAGGCATGCCCGCCGCATCATTCGCTTGCGGGATGGGCAAATAGAAAGCGATACGCTGCAAGATAACCATATGAGAGTTCATTAGTAAGCACTATTCAAAAGTTGCCAAATCTTTTTTTCTGCAAGTTGCAACCAATTCAATTTCAATTACATCAGCATATTATAATATTCTAACTTTTTGTTTGAAATATTTGTTAAGAGTTGATTGTAAAGATGTATAACTAAGATAACTGGCTTTAAATTTGCCGTTTCAGGAGCATTTGCACCCGAGATTTTTTCCGGGATTTGCGTAAGCAAATTATTGTAAGTGCAAGAGTTTTACGATTTGGACCCAATAAAATTGTATATAAAAAAAATAAGCATTATGAAACGAAGCATTTTATTTTCCCTCACAACTGTATTTGCAGTACTTATATTGTCAGGATGCGTAAGTACAAAAAAGTACACAACTCTTGAAACTGATTACAAAGGCCTGGCACAACGGTACAATGATAACCTGACAGAGCTATCTGCAGCAAAAGAACGGATCAAAAGTCTTGAAGAAATTTTGGCGCAGGAGCGTGCCAACAACCGCAATTTAAGAAACGCTTTACAGCAATTGCAGGCCACGCTTGATAAAAGCATAAATTCAAATACTCAGGGCAATGTAAATATATCCAAACTTGTAGATGAGATCAATGCTTCTAACAAGTATATTCAGCATTTAGTAAATGCTAAAAACCGCAGCGATTCATTAACGCTGGTACTTACCAACAATCTTACCCGTTCCCTCTCCCGCGATGAACTGAGAGATGTGGATGTGAAGGTTTTGAAAGGTGTGGTTTATATTTCTTTAGCAGATAATATGCTGTACAAATCAGGCAGCTACGAAATTTCTGACAGGGCTGGCGAAACGCTGAGTAAAATTGCTAAGATCATTCAGGATTATAAAGAGTACGAAGTACTGGTAGAAGGTAATACCGACAACGTGCCCATCAACAGGCCCAATATCCGCAACAATTGGGATTTGAGTACGCTTAGGGCATCATCTGTGGTGCAGGCACTGCAAAATAATTACGGTATTGACCCCAAACGCCTTACTGCAGGTGGTCGCGGCCAGTATAATCCAATAAGTGACAATGACAGCGAAGTGGGAAGGGCTCGCAACAGAAGAACTGAGATCATTATTACGCCAAAGCTTGACCAGTTTTTAGAACTGCTTGACCAGGCACCTGCGCCAACTGAATAAAAACAATATTTTTGTTCCTTTAATATAAAAGAGGTCTGTAAAAACAGGCCTCTTTTTTAATACTATATTTGGCAAACAAAACAGCAGCTATGGCTTTTAAAATATACACAAAAACAGGAGATAGGGGAAGGACTTCATTAATCGGTGGAACTAAAGTTTCAAAAGCGCACATGCGTATTGAAGCTTACGGCACCGTGGATGAATTGAATGCGCACATAGGATTGTGTAAAGACCTACTAAGTGATGAACGTAGTTTAATTACTTTACAGGAAGTGCAGGACAGGTTGTTTACCGTTGGTTCTGCGCTGGCTTGTGATCCGGATAGAGGAACAAAAATGTCTATCCCTGATCTGCATGAAACTGACTGTACTTTTTTGGAAGAACAGATAGATGCCATGGAAAAAATTCTAACACCTATGAAGTCGTTTATTTTGCCTGGCGGAAATGTATCCATTTCTCAACTGCACGTTGCCAGGTGCGTATGCAGGCGCGCCGAACGTTGCTGTGTAAGACTTTCAGAAGAAACGGAGGTAGAGCCAGTTGTGATCAGGTACCTCAATCGGCTAAGCGATTATTTATTTGTACTGGCTCGCTACACAGGGCATTTATTGCACGTTGCCGATATACCATGGAAGGCCAGAATGTGATTGCTTTAACCATAACTGGCATATAAGTTGAATAGAGATTTGCGTTATAAATCTTTTTTAATCCAAATTATAGCGTATATGAAAACTTTATTTAAACTTTTTTCACTCACTTGTGTCGCTGTTCTTCTTTTTACCTCCTGCTCTCGTACGCGGGATGCAATTGGGCTTGACACGATTAATAATCAAATAAAAACTGGCAGATGGACGGTTTTTGAAAGAGAAGTATATACACCGCCATCAGCTTCAACGGGCATTAAAACGGATTTGCTGGCAGACGGGCAATACCTGAAATTTGAATCAAATGGTGTGGCTAAAATTTACAATGGTGATGGTACTGCCACTTCTACATCTTACACGTATTCTTTTGTTGATACTAAAACAATCGTATTGAATGGGGAAACGTATAAAATTCAGGAAAACTTTGTGGGTACCATCAATAAAATGACGCTGGTTAACGAAGGAACAGTTTCTAAAACAGTATACACCATCCAGCGTTAGATTTACTTATAATATAATGCATAAAGCTCTGATATATCAGGGCTTTTTGCAATTAAATTATAAGGCCATCTTTCATATGCAGCACACGGTCGCTCAGCCGTGCCAGTTCTTCGTTGTGCGTTACAATCAGAAAGGTTTGGTCAAATTCGTCACGTAGTTTAAAGAAAAGATCGTGCAGTTCCTTGGCATTGGCGGTATCAAGGTTGCCAGTGGGTTCATCAGCAAAAACAATGGCTGGATGGTTGATCAATGCCCTTGCCACGGCAATGCGTTGTTGTTCGCCACCGCTCAGTTCATTAGGCTTATTGCTCAGGCGGTGAGATACGCCTAATATTTCAAGCAATTTATTCGCCTCGCTTTCTACCAGTTTCTTTTTTCTGCCTGAAAGCCAGCCGGGAATGCAAACATTTTCAAGCGCCGAAAACTCGGGCAGCAAATGATGAAATTGAAATACAAAGCCTATATTTTTATTACGAAAGGAAGAAAGTTTTTTGCCAGATAGCTGATCAATCTGTACATCATTCATCGTCACTTCGCCGGAATCTGCATTATCAAGTGTGCCCAGTATGTGTAAGAGCGTACTTTTACCGCTACCCGAAGGGCCAACAATAGAAACCACTTCTCCTTTCTGAATGTCAATATTTACACCTTTTAGCACCTTTACCTGACCGTAAGCTTTAAAAATATTTTTACCCGATATCATGAATCTGACAAATTATCATTCAAATATCGGCAATTCTGCTGCAATTTCAAGCGTGATGGAAAAGCAGGCTGGCAAAAAATTAGAACCTGTAAAAAAGCAATTTGGTAAATTGTAGAATACGGTTACTTTTGCAAAAATTTTGAAAAGATAAAACGCTCTCAAAAAATCTAATAACTAATAAATCTTATCAGATATGTTTTGGACACTTGAATTAGCTTCCTATTTAGAAGATGCTCCCTGGCCGGCTACCAAAGATGAATTGATTGACTATGCCATCCGAAGCGGTGCGCCTATTGAAGTGGTTGAAAACCTGCAGGAACTGGATGAAGAAGGAGATGTGTATGAAACGATTGAAGACATCTGGCCGGATTACCCTACCCAGGAAGATTTTCTTTTTAACGAAGATGAATACTAATTAAAAACTGCATATTATTCAGAATGTCTCTCTGCAA
>JAFAFV010000170.1 GCA_023423285.1 Bacteroidota bacterium | reverse complement strand
GAATTGAGCGTGATGTTGCGAACGTCTCCTTTATCAAGCTGCAGCACGGCATTTTTTTTACCCAGACTGTCAAAATATAATTTATCTAATGAGAGAATGCTCGCATTTGTTTTCCATTCTAAATGATCGCTATCGTTTTTTTGCACCAGTAGGTTATCAAACTGCAGGTTAAGTTTATTATCATTGGTAGCTGTTTTTTTACCCGCCGCGTTGATGTATGCAAAGTTTGTAAGAAGGATGTCTACCTGCTTTGCATCAATCGGCTTTTCATCGTTCGATTCAAAATCCGTAAGCCTGATGTAACTGTTTTCTTTTATGCCGTGCCAGGTTACATAGCTGGGCTGATTGTTTTTATTGAAAAGCGTGAGATTGATTTCGGGCCTTTGCAGCAGCGCAGCGCCGATGGTAATGTTTGGCATGGGTTTTTTTTGTGCCGTTGTGGCCGAATCTTTTCTTCCAAGCCTTGCATTGATAACCGGGTCGGTTAAGATCAGGTTTCTGAAAAAAACATTGCCGCCTGCTATTTGTGTTATATCAGGTATTATGGTAAGCTGCGGAATGATTATCCGGATGGAATCAAACTCATCTGCTTTAAAAAAACTTAAACCGGTGATTACGCTATTGTCCTTGTCTGATACTGAGAGTTTGGCAATAGCCACACGCTGGCCAGGCGATGCCATTAGCGCATCATGACCGGTAACCCGCAGGCCGTTAATTGCAAGTACGCCATTGGCTGGTTTAAATATTTCCGAAACAGAGATGGTGTTTAAAAAAGCTGAAATCTGCCTGTCGCCCTGGTGCATTTTAAACCCAGTTGGGCCACCCTGTATGTTTATCAGCGCCAGGTTATTGGCTTCGGCACGCTTAGCATTTTTAGCTTTAGGTTTATTATCAATTACCAAATTGCCGCTACCCCATGTAAGGCCGTTAATAGAAATCGTCTGATCAAGGCTGTCGAGAATAATAGCATTGAGCCTAATGTTTTTTACACGCGCATCAATACCGGCATCTTTTAAAAAAAGGCCTGATGCCCTGATACCGTTGTTGTTTTCAATCAAACCAATATCAGTAAGCGTGGCATTGGTAAACCCTTTTTTAAATATGCCCTTTTTTACAGACAAATGGTTGACAGAATGCTGAATATTTTTGATCCTTTTTGAAGATGTCAGTTCATCGGCAAAAAGCGACAGGTTGGTATTTTGTAATTCAAGCGCTGCGCCTTTACCCAGGTTGAGCACAATGTTGCCGTTTTGTATACCAAGATCTGTTAAGTTTAATATATCACCGATATCTCCAAGCGTTTCAAATACGCTTTTAGGCCTGGCCGCCCTTTTTTGTGCTGCAGTAAATATTATATCAGGATTATAAAAATAAGCGCTGCGCGCCTGAAAAACGTTATCGTATAAAAGTGACTCCCATGAAAGGCCCCGCACTTCAAACCGGGGCATTTTTAAATTATTTACAAGCCCCCCTGCGCCAAATTCCTTAAAAGCAAAATGATTGAGCGTAATGGCGTCGTCTTCAAACTTTACACTATCAAAAGCGATAGAATACCTGCCGTTCTGCAGTTCTGTTTCATAATTGTGCAGCGTCATCAATAAGCGCTCTACCCTTACCGGCCGCTCGTAATTTTGACGGATCATTAAACCCTGCAGTTCAAAATTGTTATTTACAGAAGAGAACGTACTGGCCTTTCCATTCTTAATGGTACTGATATTGATATCCGCATTGTTGACCACAACATAGTTCAGCATTACATCGCCCAACAATTGCTGCACCAATTCATCAATGTTCTGAATTTTTTTCCGGTCGCTGGCTGCTTGTACATCGCCATCAATATCAAGAAAAATATCTGGATTGGCGCTAAAAACAGAATCTGCCTGTATTACTTCTGCAGCATATAGTGTATCAAAATTAATATTGGTCAAAGCAAGTTTGTCAAAAAAGATCCTGAACGAGGTTTTTGAACTATCGCCTTTAATACCTCTAACGGTGCAACTGTCAAATTCCACGCGTTTATCCGTAAGGCTGAACCTGAAATCTTTAAAACTTAAAAAATGCCTGCCACCCGGAAAAACCATATCCTGGTTCGCACTCCAGATCGCAATATCATCAGTAAAAGAAATCTCCTGCTGTATCTTTTTTTCTACGGATTCATTTACCTGCAAATTATTCAGCTTAATACTAATGTTATTTACCACGAACGGGATGTCGTTTTTTTCCGTCTTATCAATCAATGAAAAACTGCCATTATCAAGCACGAAGCTGTTTATTTTTAAAGCCTGTATCGCGTCATTAATGGAATTGACTACTTTCCCTAATTCCCTGGCTACAGAGAATTTACTGGTGACTGTTACATTAAGGGAATCAGTTTTTTGTACAGCCACAGCTTGATTGATCCTTGTGACAATCACTTTGGGGTCAAGAATTTGAATGGAGTCTATTAGAATTTGTTTGGAAAAAAGCAGCGGTAAAAAGCCTCTTGCCTTGATAACAATAAGCCGGGTGCTAAGTTGGGTAAGTGTGGGCGCTGTACTGTCTGTAGTATATAGAACGGCATTTGTCAGTCGTATGCGATTGTTCAGCCAGTTAAATTGAAACTTCTCCACTTTCAGCTTTATTTTTCCATTCGACTGGGAAGCAACAATATCTTCCAATGCTGATTCGGAGTGATCAATAAACCAAAAATTAAAAGCCATAATCACGGTGGCCACTATGCCAAGGCTGATTAAGCCAACCCGGTATTGCCTTCTTTTAAAGCGAAGGCTTACCCGTTGCAGGTCTTTTAATCTGATCTTTGTTTTCAATAGTAACGGAATTCATTTTAAGTTAGCCAATGCATTTACTAACTATTAAAGTTATCGAAAAAGGTTGAATGTACATTCAACCTTTAATAATATCATATAATCAACCTTTTAATTTACTCCTGAACCATTGGCCACCTCATCATCGGCATTTACAAAAACCAGCTTACCGTCGGTATTTTCTGCCATTAAGATCATTCCGTTGCTTTCAATGCCGCGCATTTTTCTTGGCGCCAGGTTGGCTACAACAACTACTCTTTTTCCTACAATAGTTTCGGGTGCAAAATGCTGCGCAATGCCTGATACGATGGTGCGTTTTTCAAAACCTAAGTCTATTTCAAGCTTCAGCAACTTATCGGCTTTAGCCACTTTTTCTGCTGAAAGAATTGTACCTGTTTTTAAATCAATTTTTGCGAAATCGTCGAAAACAATTTCAGGTTTCAGGTTGCCAGTTTCCGGCTTTTGTGCGTTTTTAGATGAGGGATTGTGCGCTTGCCCAATGCCGCCTTCGGGTGGCAGCGAGGCTTGCCCTTTCAGTTTTTGCAATTGGGCTTCAATTTCTCCATCTTCAATTTTGCGAAACAACAGTTCCGGTGCACGCAGTGAATAACCGGTTTTTAAAAGATCAATCTTGCCTGCATTTCTCCATTCCAGCATCCTGTCTACCACCTTCATCATGTGCAGCATTTTCATTGCAGTGTTTGGTAAAAAAGGATTGATTAAGATAGACAGGTTAGCCGTGAGTTGCAGGCAAAGATGCAGGCAATTATCAATGGATTGCTGGCCTTCAGGTTTTTCTGTGAGCGTTTTGGCTACGATCCACGGTTCTTTTTCCTGCATGTATTTATTGCCTTTGCGGGCAAGGTCAATCACTTCGTATAAGGCATCTCTAAAACGAAAGTGCTCCAGGGCAGTTTGCACTTTAGCTTTGGCCTGCTCAATGTCTGCAATAATGGCTTTATCATGCTCATCTAAAATAGCATTGTGCAACTTAGGCACTTTACCACCGCACAACTTATGCATGAGGACCCAGGTGCGGTTTACAAAATTGCCAAAGATGGAAACAAGCTCACTATTATTACGCTCCTGAAAATCTTTCCAGGTAAAATCGTTGTCTTTGGTTTCGGGCGCGTTGGCGCAAAGTACGTAGCGCATCACATCTTCGCAACCTTCAAAATCTTTCACATATTCGTGCACCCACACCGCCCAGTTGCGGCTGGTAGATACTTTATCGCCTTCAATATTCAAAAACTCATTTGCGGGCACATTATCAGGCAAAACAAAATTGCCGTGCGCGTGCAGCATGGCCGGAAAAATGATGCAATGAAAAACGATATTGTCTTTACCTATAAAATGAATGAGCCGGGTATCATCTTTACACCAGTAATCAGCCCAGTTCTCCGTTAATTCTTTTGTGGCAGAAATATAACCAATGGGCGCATCAAACCATACGTACAATACTTTTCCTTCAGCATCAGGCAATGGCACTTTAATGCCCCAGTTGCTGTCGCGCGTCATGGCGCGTGGCTGCAAGCCATTGTCGAGCCAGCTTTTGCACTGGCCATACACGTTGTTCTTCCATTCGGTATGATCTTCCAGTATCCATTTCTTCAGGAACGCTTCATAATTCTGCAAAGGAAAATACCAGTGCTTGGTTTTCTTTTTTACAGGAATGGCATCGCTAAGCGTACTGCGCGGGTTGATGAGTTGTTCGGGCGATAAACTGCTTCCGCATTTTTCACACTGATCTCCAAATGCACCAACATTATGGCAAACGGGGCATTCGCCGGTAATGTACCTGTCGGCTAAAAACACGTTTGCTTTTTCATCAAAATATTGTTCGGTCTCCCTTTCTTCAAAAAGACCTTTATTGTAAAGTGTGGTAAAAAAATCCTGCGAGGTTTTATGATGCACTTCATTCGACGTTCTGGAATAGATGTCAAACGAGATGTTCATCTTTTGAAAAGTTTCCTTTATCTGCGCGTGATACCTGTCAACAATCTGCTGTGGCAACACACCTTCTTTCATAGCGCGGATGGTGATAGGAACACCATGCTCATCACTGCCACCAACAAATTTTACATCCTTTTCCTGCGCCCTCAGGTAGCGGGCATAAATATCTGCAGGAATGTAACAGCCGGCCAGGTGACCAATGTGCAGCGGCCCGTTGGCATAAGGCAGCGCTGCCGTAATCAATGTTCTCTTAAAATCCTTCATAACCCGCAAAAATACAATTATGCATTGAGCTTTGAAATTTCTTGTTGCGCTAATAATATCCGTATTTCCTCAAACCATGTATCTTTAGCAATCATCCTAAATTTTACCGGTAGAACATCGGCGTTAGGCAAATGAATCGAAAAAAATTTATAGCATCATCAGCGGCAATTGTTGCAGCAGCCTGCTCACCTGTTACTGGCCTGCAAGCTTCGACTATAATGGAGTCCGGCAAGGACATTATTCCACCTTATTTGAAAAGCGGCGATATGATCGGCATCACATCTCCTGCTGGTTATATTTTAAGAGAAGGCATTATACCGGCAGCCACACTGATGCAACAATGGGGTTTTAAAATACGCGTGGGCTATACCATAGGTAAAAAAAACTTTACCTACGGAGGCACTGATGCCGAGCGGTTGCAGGACATGCAGATGATGCTTGACGACCCACAAATTAAAGCCATTATGTGCGCGCGCGGCGGATATGGCGCCATTCGTATTGTTGATCAATTAGACTGGACCAGGTTTAAAGTCCATCCCAAATGGATTATTGGCTTTAGCGATATTACCGTGCTGCACAGCCACCTTAGCAGGCAACTGGGCACTGCTTCCATTCATTCAAAAATGTGCAACAGTTTTCCCGACAACTGGGAACTGGCCAGCGACCTGCAAAAAGATACGATACTATCCATACGCCGTGCATTAATGGGTGAAAAGATGTTGTATAAGGCACCCTTCAACCAGTTCAACCGTGCGGGAAGTACGACAGGTATTGTCATAGGCGGCAATTTAAAAACGCTTGAAAGCCTTGCCGGCTCTGCAACTGACATTAAAACCGAAGGCAAGATTTTATTTGTAGAAGATACAGGCGAGTATCTTTACAGCATTGACCGCATGTTCTGGAACCTGAAACGAAGCGGCAAACTTTCAAAACTGGCCGGCTTGGTTGTGGGCGGCATTAAAACCAAACAGGATGCGCCTGATGAATATTTTGGCAAAACTGTATATGAGATCGTTTCAGAACACGTGAAAGAGTATCAATATCCTGTTTGTTTCGATTTTCCCGTGGGCCACCAAATTGATAATTTTGCATTAAAATGTGGCGTGAGGCACAAACTGGAAGTTGGGCCTGCTGGAACTTTGCTCTCAGAAGTATAGCAGTATAAAAAATTTAATTCACTAAAAATATATGTTAGTTCAATTACCACCCTATTTAAAAAAAGGAGATACCATCGGGATTACCTGTCCCGCGGGTTATATGGATGTTGCGAAGGCTGAAGAATGCATCAGGGTGCTGCAGGGGGTATGGGGGTTTAAAGTAAAGTTGGGCGCCACGCTCGGCGGCACATCACAAACTTATTTTTCCGGAACCGATGAAGAGCGCCTGGCAGATTTGCAGGACATGCTGGATGATGACGAAGTGAAAGCCATACTTTTTGGCCGCGGGGGCTATGGCATGGGGCGTATCATTGAACAGATTAATTTTAAAAAATTTAAGAAAAAACCCAAATGGGTAGCAGGCTTCAGTGATATCACCATTTTTCACAACCATGTAAACAGGAACCTGAAGATTGCCACGCTGCATGCTCCAATGGCTGCCGCTTTTAACGATGGCGGCTATCAGAACAGGTATGTAAAATCCCTGAGAAGCGCACTCACCGGCCAAAAAGCAACCTACAAAACCAAACCCAGCGCTCTGAATATGGAAGGTGTAGCAACGGGGCAATTGATTGGAGGCAACCTGGCTTTGTTTACACACACTATTGGCACCAGTTCTGAACCTAAAACCAAAGGCCGCATTCTTTTCTTAGAAGATATTGGGGAGCAGAAATATAATATTGACCGGATGCTGACGCAATTGAAACGTTCGGGAAAGTTAGACAAACTTGCAGGACTTATTTTTGGTAAATTTACAGATAACTGCGATACCGACAGACCTTTTGGACAGGAAGTATTAGAAATTTTACACCATATTGTAAAAGATTATGAGTACCCCGTTTGCTATGATTTTCCGGTAAGCCACGATAAAGAAAACTATGCGTTGAAAGTGGGTGTGGAATACCAGCTCAACATCAACAAGCGAACGGTGAGGCTAACAGAATTGTAAGCATGCTACTCAATTCTGGTTAATTTAATGTTGGTAACCGGCGACACGATGAGCGGGAATTTTTCAACCTGCACATTTGCCTGATCAAGGCCAAAACCTTTTGATTCGGAAAGGCTAATGCCTTTAATGAGCAGGTTCAGTTTCATGATTATCTTTTCAAAGAAAGGCAAGTCGTTATCAGAACTCAGGTATTTTTCCATTACCATAAACTGGAAATCTCCAACGGTGTTGCTGCTGGCAAGGCTTTCGTAGCGGCTGATGATATTGACTTCTTTATTAGCCACCAAGTCTTCCACTACTTTTTTGAAAAGCAGATTAATTCTTGGTTGAACTCTGAAGCCCAGCTTAAAATCAACCCTTATAATATCGTTAGGTATAATATGCTCCACCTTATACTCTGAAGTGTATGGAGCATCCACAGTATCCACATGAATAAACCAGTAAATATCCGCCCTCTTGGGCTTACGGTTCAATATGGAATAAATGATCTTGTGCTCAATTTCCTTGGGATTATCGGCGCTGGTAAGATAAATAAGGTGCGTGGCAAATTTTGGAACGCTGCGGTCATTACTCAGTTCCTGAATTTTTGAGATGTAATGCTCCATCCGCACAAACTCCACATATCGGTTTTTAATTTTGCGTGCGCGAAACCAAACGAACATCACCGTAAACATCACGCCGCCAATAAGAAGGGTAATGTAGCCTCCATGTGTGAACTTTTCCAGCAGGGCTATCAGGTAAGCAGTTTCCACTATAAAATAAATTCCTAAAAAAATATAAATGTACACAGGGTTCACACGCTTCAATACCAAATAGTTGGCAAATAGCATGGTAGTAGCAATCATGGTTACAATAATGGCCAGCCCATAAGCCGCTTCCATGCGCGATGATTTTTGAAAATACAAAACCACAAACGTACAGCCGGCAAAAAGTAAAAAATTAATAGCAGGAATGAATAACTGCCCCCTAGCCTCCGAGGGATAGCGTATTCTTAGTTTTGGCCATAAGTTCAGTCGCATGGCCTCGCTGATTAAAGTATAAGCGCCTGAAACCATTGCCTGGCTGGCAATAATAGCGGCCGCGGTAGCTATGATCACCCCTGGCAGAATAAACCAATCAGGCATCAGGTTGAAAAATGCATTAATACCCATGGCCTGCCTGGCTTGCTCAGTTACATGCACGCCTTTAAGGTGTGAGATAAGGTAAGCACCCTGGCCAAAATAATTGAGAAGCAGGGCAGTTTTTACAAATATCCACGACACCCGGATGTTGTTTCTGCCGCAATGTCCCAGGTCGCTGTACAGCGCTTCTGCGCCGGTTGTACAAAGAAAAACGGCGCCTAATAGCCAGAAACCGTGCGGGTAAGTGGTTAAGAACTGAATGGCATAATGCGGGCTAAGCGCACGAAAAATGGAAAAATCATCTGAAATATGCAGCAGCCCGAAAATGGCCAGCATGCTAAACCAAATCAACATAACAGGACCAAATATTTTTCCAATAGAAGCAGTACCAAATTGCTGCAGGAAAAAAAAGATGGTGAGGATGCTCAACACAATGATCACAATGGTTTGCGTGGGCATACCCCGCAATTGCGGAAGTATAGACAAGCCTTCAATTGCCGAGGTAATGGTCATGGGCGGTGTTATAATTCCATCAGCAATCAGGGCGGCTCCGCCAATCATAGCGGGCAAAACCAGCCATTTTCGTCTTCGCCGGACCAGCGCATACAAAGCAAATGTTCCTCCTTCTCCCCTGTTGTCTGCCCTTAAAATAAGCCACACATACTTAATGGTGGTTTGTAAAGTAAGCGTCCAGATAATACAGGATAGCGAACCAATGATGAGGTCTTCTGTAACTACCCTTGTGCCTATAATTGCGTTGAATACGTATAATGGAGATGTGCCTATATCGCCATAAATAATTCCCAGAGCGATTAATAAACCAGCTGCTGTAGCCTTGTCTGTATTGACTTTCACTTTCCCGTTTGTCTTATTTTATTTGAGACAAGCTGCAAAGTTTATACAAAACCCCGGTTCAAACATCAATATTCAAAAAGTTTATTTTTAAGCGCCAACTTATTTTAAAAGAAAAGTTATATTTATGCAACGTGTAAGCGTTTTCAGCATTCTTGACTATATCATACTTTATCACTATTAACTTTGTAATAAATAAGAGCCACTATCAAATAGCCATAAGAAACCTTTATCAACTCACGTGATAATTTTATGGAGAATTACCTGCTTACCGCAGGCATGTGGCTATTAAAATATAAATAATAACACATGAAAAAAATATTTTTACCAGTCTTATTGCTTTTATCTGCATATTATACAAGCGCACAGGATATTATTTATGCAGATGTAGTTAAAGCAGATGTGCAGCGTATGAACTTTGAAATTCTGGGTCGTATTGCCAATAACTATCTTGTATACAAAGAGGTAAAAGGCAAAAACCGCATCAGTGTGTATGATGAAAACCTGCGCCTTTTAGAAGACGTTCCCCTCACCAATTTGCCTGAACGCCAGCATATGCTGGACCTCTCTTTTTTCTCCAAAGGAAGCAAAGCCAACCTTGTTTATCAATACCAGGAGGATAACGTGGTGTACCTGATGGGCGCAAGAGTGGAACCCAACGGGCGAATACTCGAAGCTGCAAAAGTGCTTGACACCACCATACTCTCTTACAAAGCAGAAAACAAAATTTATAATTCTGTAAGTAGCGAAGATGGCAGAAGGATGATGCTTTTTAAAATTAACCGCAGGGACAGGAGCCTGTACAATTTTTCGATGAAGTTGTACGATAGCGATCTGAACCTGGTTCAGGCAGATCAGTTTACTGTACCCATGGAGGATGACACCTATCGCCTGGGTAATTACCATCTGACCAACGAAGGTGATTTTGCATTCATTAAATACAACAGGCTGAAAAGCGGAAACATCGCCAATGCAAGCCTTATTGAAAAAACGCCAGGAACAGATTTTAAATCGTACAACCTGGGCAGCGCCATTGGCATGGGTGAAATATTCCTTGATGATATTAAACTAAAAGTGGATGAACAAAACCAGCGGTACATACTTACGTCGTTATACAGCAATACTGCAAAAGGCGGCATGGATGGCTTGTATGTATCAGCATTTAGTAAGACAAATGGTCAGCGGTTATTTGAAAAAACCTGGCTTTTTGATGAGGACCTGCGCAAGCGGGCAAGAAACAAGAGCACCGCTTTAAAATCCGTATTTAATGACTATTTTATTAATAATATTGTACTGCACGATGATGGTAGTTTTACTGTAAGCAGTGAAGCTTTGTACAGCACCGGCGGCAATGCCTGGAACAGATGGGGATACTTGGGCGGCGCATGGGGCCCGGGCTGGGGTGCCTGGGGGCCTTGGGGTTATGGCGGTTATGGCCACTGGGGTTATTGGAGCCCCTACCGTTTTTACTCACCTTATTTTTACCGCAGCTACTGGTGGGGCAGTCCGGGTTACTATGGAGGCTATTCGCGTTACCATGCAGATAATATTGTAGTGGTTTCTTTTGACAGCGATGGTAACAAAACCTGGGACAATGTAATTGTTAAGCATCAGGAAGATGCTGAAACCGATGGCAGTATTTCTTACCAGATCTTGAATAGCGACGGCAATATGCATTTTCTGCTCAACAACCCCGGCAAAACTGCTGCGCTTGAAAATATTGTGATCAACCAGGGCGGATCTATGCGTGAGGGGAATGGCATGCAAGCAAAAGATAAACACATTGATTTTATGCCACGCTATGCCAAGCAGGTGGGTACAAACGAACTGTTGATGCCTTACCGCTATAAAAACAACATCTCTTTTGCCAAAGTGAGATTTTAGAAATTGATCATATTAAAACAAAAATCCCGGCTGAAATTGCCGGGATTTTTGTTTAACCCACCACTTGCGCCAAAGAACATTATTTTTGCCCTAATAATTTTTTTACAGTGACAGGCGTATTCAGGCAAAAGAATCCGGGTAATATTTTCATGCTTTTCATTATAGGCATTTTGTTAAAATTGCCTGTGTTTTTTGAAGGCGCGCCACCTATTATTAAACAATTAGACAGTAAAACTTACCGTTATATTGTAAGCTATTTTGAGCCGGTATCCTTCATTATACCTTCTATTTTTGCCATATTGGCTTTCCTGCTCGTGTTTTTTCAAACATACCTTCTTACCATATTTATTAACAACAACCGATTAATGGTAAAAGCTAATTTTTTACCGGGAATGGCTTACATGCTCATCACCTCACTTCTCCCGGAGTTTAACAGGTTTTCATCGCCGCTAATTGTTTCCACGCTGTTTATTTTACTGTTCATTATTTTATTTTCAGCACATAATGAAAAGATTACGCGCGGGAGCATTTTTAATGCAGGCTTTATTTTAGGATTGTCAGGCATTATTTTTTTGCCATCTATCCTATTTTTGCTGTGGGTGTACATTGCGCTGAGCATGTTAAGGCCATTTAAATTAAATGAATGGCTGGTGTTGCTGCTGGGCGTACTCACACCATCTTATTTTCTTATTATATTTTTATACCTAACCGATTCCTTTTCCTGGGGCTATATATATAATGGTTTTATGATGGCATTACGTCCGGAGAAATATACCATTTGGCATGCCGGGGCTTTGTTTTTGGTGTTGATGCCATTACTGGCGGGCATCTATTACATACAAGTCCACTCACGCCGCATGCTGGCGCACGTAAGAAAAGCATGGAACCTGTTTCTCATTTATACAATTATTGCTTTGGTCGTAACATTTTTTAACGTGGGTACCGGTATTGAAAACTGGGTACTTGTTTTATTGCCGGCGGCGGCCATTCATGGTTATGGCTATTTCAATAGCGAGTTGAAACTTTACCCCAAAATCGCCTTCTGGCTATCGGTAGCTTTTATTGCCGCCGCACCCTTCTTCAGCAATTTGTGGCAATAGTTACAGGCAACCGGTTGCAAACAATTTTCGTCCTATAAGCGTTTATATTCTATGTTTTTAAAATGACCTAATGTTATTTTAATATCTTTACGGCAAACCACAGCATAATGAAAAGAATTTTACTGTTTTTTATTGCATTCGCAGTTTTTTTGATAGGAGCAAATGCTCAGCCTGACCCCGTGAGTTGGAAATTTTCGGCTAAAAAAGTAAGTGATAAAGTGTACGACGTGTATATGACGGCCAATTTACAGCCCGGATGGCATATCTACTCTCAAACCCAGGCCAAAGATGCCATTGCTTTGCCAACAGAGTTTAATTTTACAAGCAACCCCCTAATGGTTTTTTCAGGTAAAGTGAAAGAAGAGGGTAAAATGGAAAAGTTTTATGATAAGATATTAAAATC
>JAFAFV010000161.1 GCA_023423285.1 Bacteroidota bacterium | reverse complement strand
TGCAAATGAACCAGGTGATCATTTCGCCGCTGCACCTTTCTATATTGGAGCACCATGTGCTGTGCGCCATGATGAAGAAAAAAATTACCGCTCTGTCTTTTGAAAACCTGCAAGACGATACCGGCGCTTACCCCATTGTGCGCAGCATGAGCGAGATTGCCGGCAGCGCCATTATGCTGATTGCCGCACAATACCTGGGATCGGCCAATCACGGCAAAGGCGTATTGCTGGGTGGCATTACAGGCATTGCCCCGGCTAAAGTGGTAATATTGGGCGCAGGTATTGTGGGTGAATACACGGCAAGGGCCGCGCTTGCCTTAGGCGCTTCAGTAAAAGTTTTTGACAATAATGTAAGCCGCCTCATGCGGCTGCAAAATACCATTGGCCAAAGGCTGTGGACATCTGTAATAGAACCCAAACTGCTGGCCAAGCAACTGCGTACCTGCGAAGTGGCAGTAGGCGCAGTGCCTGCTGAAACAGGCCGTACGCCACTGCTGGTTACCGAAGAAATGGTGAGCGGCATGAGGCCCGGTGCGGTTATTATTGATGCGAGCATTGACCGCGGCGGCTGCTTTGAAACCTCTGAGGTAACCTCGCACGAATCGCCCATATTTATGAAATACGGTGTGATACATTATTGCGTGCCCAATATCCCTTCCGGCTTTGCGCGCACTGCCTCACAAGCTATTAGCAACGTGCTGAGGCCGCTGATTATTGAAGCTGGTGAAGAGGGCGGGCTGGAAAACCTGGCCTGGCACAAGTTGTACCTGCGCAATGGTATTTATTTGTTCAAAGGGCATCTTACCAATTTCTATTTAAGCCAGCGGTTCGACCTGAAGTTTACCGACTTGAACCTGCTGATAGCCAGCCAGCGATAATTTATTTTTTAAAAATGCCGATAACTTTCGGTTGTTGTTTGTCCGTGCGAAAGACTTCGGGAATAAAATCATCTTATATTTGTTGACTTTCAATTTTAGCCCGTAAAAAATTAAACTGTAATAAATATGAAAAAAGTTATTGCTTTCTTATTAGTTGTTGTGTTTCTCAGCGGATGCGCTGCCACCAAAAAAACCTCTTCCTTATTTAATGGCCGCGACCTTACGGGCTGGACGATTCATGGCACAGAAAAATGGTATGTGCAAAATGGGGAACTGATTTGCGAAAGCGGCCCCGATAAGAAGTACGGGTACCTTTCTACAAACAAACAATATAAAAATTTCGATTTCAGTGTTGACTTTAAGCAGGAGGCCAATGGCAACAGCGGCGTGTTTTTCAGGTCATCTATTGAAGGTGTGAAGATTAGCGGCTGGCAGGTGGAAGTAGCGCCTTTAAACCTGCATACCGGCGGCATTTATGAATCTTATGGCAGGGGCTGGCTGATAAAACCCAAACCCGAAGATGAAAAATGGCTGAAGCCCGGCGAGTGGAATAACCTGCGTATACGCGTTGTAAATGATGAAGCAACTACATGGCTAAACGGCCACCAGATGGTTTATTTTAAAGATGCCAAAATTGGCGCGGCCAATGGTTTTATTGCCCTGCAAATACATGATGGCGGTGGCATAAAAGTAAGGTGGAAGAACTTCAAGATACAGGAGCTGTAAAGATATGCACAGCACCAACTATATCAACACGTTCATTCAGGTGGCGGATGACTGCCCTGTACTTACTGCAGTGGCGCCGCCGCTAAAAGGCGAGGCTAAAACGATTGCCTGCCTGCAGTTTGAGATGGTGACGCAACATCCCTACCAATATACTTCAGATGATGTGTTGTTTCAGGTTCATGCAATAAAAAATAATATTTCCCCAACAGACCGGGATGCAGCGCGGCAAACCTTTTTTAGCAAAGGGCAGGCCTGCCTGCGGTGTTCGCCGCTTGTAAGGCGCTATGGCTGGGGTCTTCATCATAATGCAGACGGAAAGGTTGCTGCTTATGCAGTTGACTCGGATGAATACATAACACTAATGGCAGACAAACACCTGAAGCAGGTGAAGGCTATGCGCACTAAAAAGAAGCCTGGGTAAAAGCCATAGTAAGATGCGGGCAAAGGTGATGCTGCCGTTTTTTTAAAACAGTTTTCTTACAAAACATATTTTACTGTATCGCTTTTAGCTTAAAAATCGATGAGGTGGAAGCCTGCCACAAAGGATAGCGAAGGCCAACTTTCATTAACTGATCGCCTGTGTAAATTTCCTTCTGCCCTTCTACGTTGTATTTTTTATCTGTGTCAAGCCCCATCAGCCTGAAGAATTCTTTTCGGTGCGGGTACACTGAACTTCCGCGCAGGCGGCTATCCATTTCATAGCAGAAGATCACGGCCTCATTTTTATCCTTGCTGTTATATTGTAAAATACTGCGCTCTGCCTCAAAGGGTGATACGAGGCGGTAAAGATCTCCATTGTGTACTATATCGCGTATTTGTTTGTATTCTGCAATCTTCTTTTTAGCCAGTTCCTTCTCTTCGGTGGACCATTTGATAATGTTGTTACCAATACCCAAAACACCACTCATAGCCACATCAAATCGAAAGTTGAGCGAAGGCTTAATGTTGTGGTTTTCGTAAGAATCTGCTGTCCAACTGATCATTGTGTTTGCCGGAAAAGCCGTTAAATAGCCATATTGTATATATATTCTGTCTGTAGGATCAATATTATCACTCACCCAGGCAGCATCTGCATACCTGAAGATGCCTAAATCAACACGACCACCGCCGCTGGAACATGTTTCAAACCACACATCCGGAAATTCGGAAGTGAGCGCATCCCATAGTTTATACAGGTTGTTTATATACCTGATGCGTACCTCTTTTTGCATGTCTTTTGGTGCGTTCGGCCAGCCTGGCTCGGTAAGGCTTCTGTTCATATCCCATTTTATATATTTTATATTATTGTTTTTAAGCAGATCGTAAAAATATTTGTATAAGTAATCATATACATCCTGCCTTGCCAAATTCAGTATTAGCTGATTTCTGCCCTGTGTACGGGGACGGTTGTTAAAATGCAATACCCAGTCTGGGTGTGCTCTGTATAAATCACTGTCTGGATTTACCATTTCTGGTTCTATCCAAATCCCGAAATCAAGGCCAAGATCATTTATTTGTTTGATCATGGGTCTCAGGCCATTTGGAAATTTATTTTTATCAACTGCCCAGTCTCCCAAACCTGCTTTGGCATTAATTCTACCTTTAAACCAGCCATCATCAATCACAAACATTTCAACACCCAGTTCTTTTGCCACTTTAGCCAGCGCCACTTGTTGGCCTTCATTGATGTTGAACTCTGTGGCATACCAGCTATTGGATAGAACGGGCCGTGGTGTTTTAGCTCTTTTTTGCGGGAGAATAATGTTTCTAATATAATTATGATAATGGCGGGATGCAGCGCCTGTACCTCCGGTTGTATAACCAAACGAAAAAACCGGCGTGGTAAATGTTTCTTTAGGACGCAGGTTCCATTCGGTATCCCAAAAATTAATGCCGCTCGCAATTTGCAATCTGTCATCATGAAAACTTTGAAAATCAGTTTTCCAGTTACCACTGTAATGCAATTGCCCATACCAAACTTCTCCACCGTGCTCATCTTTTTCGCCTTCAGGCCTTACTGTAAAGTAAGATGATCCGTAGGTTTTAAAATCGCGCCCCTGTATGGTTTTTACACCCTGTGTAAGGAGTGTAGTGTGTGGCTGAAAATCTTTAACGTGCATTCCGTCCAGATGCGACATTTCATATGAGCCCTTCGGCAGCCATAGAGAGGCTGAGCCTGCATTATCAAGTTGTATGATCTCTTTTTTCCCGGTATTGGTGAGTTCGATCCATTTTTCTATGATATTATATTCAGGCAGCACTTTAAAATAAGAAACCACTTTTAATGGGTAGTAACTGTCCCGTTGTTCTATTCTTAAAACGTCGTAACCATTTTTTTTACTTACAGAAGAGGTTGAATAAATGAGGTCAAGGTCTCTTGTGCCATCATTAAAAACCGCCTCAAGCACAGGTGTTTTATTAGCCCAACGCCCCCTCACCGGCACTTCGTCATTGGCCCTGAAATAATCCGGGCCATCATTGTCAGCAATGAAAGCAGCCCCGTAATAACCGGCTGTAAGTTTATTATTAATTACTTTTAAAGCATAGGCCATTTCCCGCGTTTCAAGCACCCAGCTGTATTCACTTATTTGCTTTACCTGCGCCAAACCCGCATATTGCAATGCTATGCAAAACGCAATAGTTAAGAAAGAATATTTTTTCATGTGTTTAATTTTTAGTGGCCGCTATGCAGCTGCTTTGGCTATCACAATCGTTTCAAAAATACACACCTGATACTGTAAGTAAATAGATGATTTGATGATTTGTATGGATTATTTTAGGTAATTATATGGTTCTCCCGAACAATAACCTGATGATAGTACGGTGTTAGTAACAGCCAAACGCGCCGAATAGAGTTCAACAAATTAATATATTCTTTTTAAATTTCCTCATCGTCGTTACTTTCCAAAAATTTAGTAGTTTCAGAAATTGGCAACTCCTGCACGTTTCTAAGTTTGCGTTCTATTGCCCGGGAACGAACTTCTGAACTATCAATTACATTTGTGGCTTCAATCAACTTCTTTTTAGTTTTGGCTAACACATCTCCAAACTGTCCAAACTCGGTTTTAACTGCACCCAACAAATCCCAAACTTCGCTGCTTCGCTTTTCAATGGCCAATGTGCGAAAACCCATTTGCAAGCTATTGAGCAATGCACTCAATGTAGTTGGCCCGGTAATGGTAATTTTATAATCTTTTTGCAATTGCTCAAAAAGCCCGGGAACGCGCAGCACTTCTCCAAACAAGCTTTCATAGGGCAAAAACATAATTCCGTATTCTGTGGTGTTAGGCGGATCAATGTATTTTTCTGTGATGTCCCGTGCATTTTTACGTATGCCGGCAATAAAAGATTTTCGATGCAGTTCAATTTTATCTGTATCCCCTTTTTCGTAGGCATCAACTAAAGCCTCGTAATCTTCTTTGGGAAATTTTGAATCTATTGGTAACCACAAAGTTTTTTCAAAATTATTACCGTGCGGCATTTTAACTGCAAACTCCACCACAGCGCCACTGCCTGACTTTGTTTTTACATTCTTCTCATATTGTTCATTGGTGAGCAAATCTTCAATAATATTTTGTAACTGGTATTCTCCTAGCACCCCTCTGGATTTTACATTGCTCATCACCTTTTTTAAATCACCCACATTTGTTGCCAGGCTTTGCATTTCACCTAACCCTTTGTGCACGGCTTCCAACCTATCGCTCACTTGTTTGAAAGATTCTCCAAGGCGCTTTTCCAAAGTTTCGTTGAGTTTTTCATCAACGGTTTTTCGCATTTCTTCCAGTTTCTTTTCATTGCCTTCCTGCATGGTTTTTACCGACTTTTCCAAACTTTGTTTTAGTTCTGAAATCTTTTCGCTGCTGGCAGCATTTTGTAATCGCTGGCTTTCTTCAAACCCCGCAAATTGTTCACGCAACCGTTCCTTGTAATCTTTCAGTGCATTATTCAACTCGCTTTTAAATCCTTCCAGATTTTCTTTTAATTCTTTTCTGCTTTCTTTATTGTTGATGTCAATATTTTTTTGAAACCCGGTTATTTTTTCTTCAAATGTGGCGCGTATCGCTTCTAACTTTTCATCGTTTGATTTAGTGAGGTTTCCTAACTGTTCGGAAAAAGTTTGTATAAAACTGTTTAGTTGATTGCCTATTTCCGTTCTTAGCCCTACGGCGCTTTCTGCACTTTCTTTTCGGTTGATTACGAATTCATCTTTAAGAGTTTTTTCAGTGTCTTTTAAGTGGGAAGTAAATGTGCCTATGGACGTTTTAATCTCTGACAATTTATTCCCCGTTTCTTTATTACCTGCTCTTAGGGTGAGAAAGATGTTTAATACCAAAAGGATAATTACAAGTGACAGAATAATATAAAGTATTGTCATGAGTTTATTTAAATAATTTAATTTAAAATTAGTTGGTCAAGTACAGAAATCAAACTATATCGTTATTATTAAAATTCTTTTCACGATGCAAGCTAAGTTGTATTGTGAGTACGGTTGAAGACTTTTATATGGTACTTTGCCCGCATAATCTCCCGGTTCACATCGGTTGTAAACCCTGTATATGTTACTGCAATGGCCTCCTAAAAGTTGTAAACATAGTACATAAAAAAAGACCCGGATTTTACCGAGTCTTCGTGGTGTGGGGCGGGATCGAACCGCCGACACAAGGATTTTCAGTCCTTTGCTCTACCGACTGAGCTACCGCACCTTTTCCCTTACAGGGCTGCAAATATAGACGAAAGCTTTTACTTATTCAACAATTTCCTGCATTTTTTACATGCCATACTCCGAAAGAAATTTGATGCGCATGATCTTTAATTGTTCCCAGTTGAAATCAAAGTCCGAAAGTTCGGCCTGCGCTACTTCCAGCGACGAGGTTTCACAACTCTTGAAATAATCAATGATCTCATCCTGGTCGTCCTGATCCAGCATTTCATCAATGGCATAGCCCAGGTTTAGCCTTGTTCCGCTGGCTGCTATGGTTTCCATTTCTTCCAGCAGTTCGGGAATAGTCCAGCCCTTGTTCTTGGCAATGATCTCTACAGGAATTTTTTTGTCCGTCTGCGTAATGATGTAAACTTTATTACCGCTCTTATTCACCACGCTTTTCATCACAAAATCATCCGGCTTTTCTATATTATTGTCTTCCACATATTGCTCAATCAGCGCCACAAAGGGTTTTCCATAACGTATGGCTTTTCCCTTGCTCACACCCTGGCATTTTTCCAGTTCCTCAATTGTGGTGGGATACATGGTGGCCATATCAAGCAAACTGTTTTCAAGAAAGATTACAAAGGGCGGCAAATTTTTCTTTTTAGCTTCTTTTTGCCGCAGTTCTTTCAGCATTTCAAACAGCCGCTGGTCTGTAGCCGCGCCCTCAGCGGTATCTTTACCTTCCTCATCATCTCCCAGCGCATCTTCAAATGTATTATTTAAAACTATTTTGAACGTTTTTGGCTTTTTCAGAAAATCTTTACCGGCAGCAGTAATTTTCAGTACGCCGTATTCTTCAATATCTTTTTTCAAAAGTCCTTCCAGCAACATTTGCCTGATGAGCGAGTTCCAAAAATGCGAGTCATTATTTTTGCCGATACTAAAAGTGGACAGGCCTTCGTGCCTGAACATTTTAACCTGTGGCGTCAGCTTGCCAATAATGATATTCACCACATAATCCGTTGCAAAACGCTCATCCACATCTTTAATAGTTTTCAGTACCTGCACCACTTCTGCTTTTGCCTCAATTTTTTCTTTGGGGTTGTTACAATTATCGCAATTACCGCAATTTTCTTTTTCATACATTTCACCAAAATAGCTCAGGATCACTTTTCGGCGGCACACACCACTTTCGGCATAGGCCACCGTTTCATTAATGAGTTGCGCGCCCACTTCCCTTTCGCTCAGCGGCTTATCACGCATCAGGTGCTCCAGCTTACTTACATCTTTATGCGAGTAATACAGCAGGCACTTGCCTTCCAGCCCGTCTCGCCCGGCACGCCCGGTTTCCTGGTAATAATTCTCAATAGATTTAGGAATATTATAATGGATCACAAAACGAATATCCGGCTTGTCAATGCCCATTCCAAAGGCAATGGTAGCCACAATCACCTGCACATCTTCTTTCAAAAATTTATCCTGCCTTTCAGTTCTCAGCTTACTATCCAACCCTGCGTGATAGGCAACAGCGTTGATGCCGTTGGCCATTAAAATACCAGCAAGCTCTTCCGTGGTTTTGCGGTTCAGCGTGTAAATGATGCCGCTTTTATTTTTCATGCCCTTAATAAAGCGTACAATGTTTTCATCAGTTTGCTTCTTTTTTATTTTAGGCTGAATTTCGTAATAGAGGTTATCCCTGTTAAAGCTGGAAATGAACACTTCCGGATCCCTGAGCGCGAGGTTTTTGATGATATCGCTTTGTACTTTTGGCGTAGCAGTAGCCGTAAGGGCTATCACCGGAAGTTTAGGGTTGATCTGGTCCATCATTTCCCGTAAGCGGCGATATTCGGGTCTGAAATCGTGGCCCCATTCACTAATACAATGTGCTTCATCCACCGCAAAAAATGAAATATTCAGGTCGCTGAAAAATGATAGATTGTCCTGCTTGGTTAGCGTTTCCGGAGCGACATACAATAATTTTGTTTTGCCGTTTAAAAGGTCGTCGTGAACTTCTTTGATTTCTTTTTTTGTGAGCGTTGAATTTAAAAAGTGGGCAATTTCATCGTTACTGTTATAGCCGCGAACAAGGTCAACCTGGTTTTTCATCAAAGCGATAAGAGGGCTTACTATAATAGCCACGCCCTCACTTGCCACGCCCGGCAATTGGTAGCAAAGGCTTTTACCGCCACCTGTGGGCATGATCACAAAAGTATCTCGTCCGTTTAATAATGAATTGATTGCCTGTTCTTGTGTACCTTTAAACTGAGAAAATCCAAAGTTTTTTTGAAGTTCTTTATGTAAATCGATTCCCTTGGAGTTTGGTGTACCTTTTTTTATTTTCTGCTCTTTCGCTTTTTTTGCTGCTTTCACTGCCATTTTTCAAATATAACCAGGTTAAAATTTAGAACTGTAAAAATTACAATAGTTATCTGTAATAAAAAAATAATCTTTGGCTGCAACACTTATTTTCACAATCATTTAAATTATGCAGCAACAACTGTTTGTTTCATCAAGAAGCGGTAAGTTTGCGTCTCATTTTTGAACTGTTATGCCGCTAGATATAAAAAAGAATGCCTTGAAAACAATTGATCTGGAAGCAGATGCAATAAGGTCATTGTCCGGCTCCATCAACGATGATTTTGTAAAAGCCGTAAACATCATTCACAGGCTGAAAGGCCGCGTAGTAATAAGCGGCATTGGCAAAAGCGCATTAATAGCACAAAAAATTGTAGCCACTTTTAATTCTACCGGAACTCCATCCATTTTTATGCACGCGGCAGATGCCCTGCACGGCGACCTGGGGATTGTGCAGGACGGGGATGTGGTGATTATATTGAGCAAAAGCGGCAACAGCCCCGAAATACGGGCACTGGTTCCGCTTATTAAAAACTTTGGCAATACTATTATTGCTGTGGCAGGCAACACAAGCTCATACCTGGGCCGCAACGCCCATATTGTGTTAGACACCACCGTATCCCAGGAGGCCTGCCCAAACAACCTGGCCCCTACGGCAAGCACTACGGCGCAATTGGTAATGGGTGATGCGCTGGCGGTTTGCCTGATGCAGTTAAAAGGATTTAAAGAGGGTGATTTTGCCAAGTTTCATCCCGGCGGCACGCTGGGTAAAAAATTATACCTGCGTGTAAGCGATGTGTTTTTTGATAATGAGCGCCCGCTGGTTTTGCCGGATCAGAATATTAAAGAAGTGATCGTGGAAATGACACGCAAACGCTTGGGCGTAACAGCAGTAGCTGATGCAAGCGAGCAACTACTGGGCATTATTACAGACGGCGACCTGAGGCGCATGCTTGAAAAAAATACAGATATTGAAAACATTTCTGCCGCTGACATCATGACAAAAAATCCAAAAACTATCCAGACAGATGAACTGGCTGTTTCAGCGTTGGATCTGATGCGCAGGAACGCTATCACACAACTGGTTGTGGTAAATGAAAAAAAATACATTGGCATCATCCACATTCACGACCTGTTGAAAGAAGGTTTAATATAGTTTATTACATGAGCAATAATCATTATGTGGCCATTATGGCCGGAGGAATTGGCACCAGGTTCTGGCCTAAAAGCCGCACCAGCTATCCTAAGCAGTTCTTAGACATTTTAGGAACCGGCAAAACGCTTATACAAGCCACCTATTCGCGATACAGCAAAATTGTTCCAGCCGAAAATATTTACGTAGTTACTTCAGAAGACTATGTTGATATTGTAAAGGAACAACTGCCTGCGCTGAACCCCGCTAATATTGTAGCCGAACCATTCAGGAAAAATACCGCTCCCTGCATTGCGTATATTGCTTTTAAGATTCAGGAGAAAAACCCTGATTCGATCATGATTGCTGCCCCTGCCGACAACCTGATTCTTGAAGAAGAAAAATTTAACAGCGTGATGCATAAGGCACTGGATTTTGTAGATCACATCAATGCACTGGTTACCATTGGCATCATGCCTACACATCCCAACACGGGCTATGGCTACATACAGCACGATGGATTAGAAGCCGCACCAGGCATCTTCAAGGTAAAAACGTTTACCGAAAAACCCAATCTGCAACTGGCAAAAGCCTTTTTGAACAGTGGCGATTTTTTATGGAACTCTGGCATTTTTACATGGAAAACCAAAACCATTATAGATGCTTTTGAAAAAATACTGCCTGAAATTCATGAACAGTTTGCAGCAGAAAAAAGCAACCTGAATACAGGTAATGAAAAAAAAGTTATAGAAGAAATATACGCCCGCTGCCCCAACATTTCAATTGACTTTGGCATAATGGAAAAAGCGCCGAATGTTTATATTATACCGGCCAATTTTTACTGGAGCGATCTGGGCACCTGGAAAAGTGCCTATGATAATATGGAAAAAGATTATTTTGAAAACGCGGTGGTAGGCTCAGAGGTGATGGTATACGACACGCATAAGTGCATGATACATGTGCCGCAAAAAAAACTGGTTTTGCTTCAGGGCCTGGAAGATTATATTATTGTAGATACTGATGACGTTCTGATGATCTGCAAAAAAGAAAAAGAACAGCAAATAAAGGAATATGTAACTGAGATCAAACGCAACAAAAGCGAGAAATACCT
>JAFAFV010000038.1 GCA_023423285.1 Bacteroidota bacterium | reverse complement strand
AACTCAACCGCATTGAATATGAAAGAGGAAAATTTACAGGCAGCAGCGGCGGAACTTTTTATGTGGGCGATAAAATGCCCGAACTTTACGGCAACTTTTTTATTGGCGAGGTAGCCGGCAACCTGGCGCATCGCAGCGTACTGGAAGCACCGCAGGACAGCAGTTATTTTATTGCCAAACGCGCCCCGGCAGAACAAAGCAGCGAATTCATTTATTCAAAAGACACCTGGTTCAGGCCGGTGAATTACACAACTGCGCCAGACGGTTATTTTTACATGCTTGATTTTTACCGCCAGCATATTGAAACACCTGTTTCCATTCCTGAAGAACTGCAAAAGGATATGGATTTTATGAAAGGCAGCGATAAAGGCCGCATTTATCGCATCATGCCAGTAAATGCAACTTATCAATTTAAAAAAACCAACCTGGGTAAAATGAGTAGCGTTGAACTCGCGGGGTTGCTTTCTCATTCGAACGAATGGTACGCCATTACCGCACACAGGCTACTTGTAGAAAGGCAAGATCAAGCAGTGATCCCTGCCATACAAAGTATATTGAACCATAGCACCAGCGATAAAGCACGCCTGCACGCATTGTATGTACTGGAAGCGCTAAATGCATTAAATACAACAATCGTAAAAAAAGCCATGCAGGATGCATCTCCCGGCGTAAGATATAATGCTGCCATTCTTGCTGAGCGTTTTCCTGATTGTTATACAGACCTGGTTTTGCTAAGTAAAGACCCTGTGGCCAAAGTAGTATTACAAACCACTTTGAGTTTAGGTGAATTTAGGAACAACAATAACCAATCTGTTTTTATTGATGTATTAAGCAGGTATGGGCACGACAGAAGTTTTCAAATGGCCGTGCTGAGCACAGACGCAGGCTCATCACCATCATTTTTGAAAGCTTATTTGCAAAGCCCGCGAGGCAGCGACACTTCAAAACCTGCAAACGATTTTGTACAGGACCTTTCTTATATTGTGGGCTCAAGATTTGACAAAGGCCAGGTTAAAACCCTTTTAGAATTATCGAACACAACTTTGGCCGCGCACAAAAAAGGTTTTCTACTAAGAGGATTACGGCGGGGATTAGAAAGTTCCATAAACGCCGACTCTGTTTTGAAAGTAAAAGCCAAAGGCTGGAGCAGTCTGGAGCAACAGGCATTAGCAGATTCTTTATTTCATCATTTTAAATAAACGCTGTCTATTATGAACGAGCAAT
The DNA here is from genome assembly GCA_023423285.1 of Bacteroidota bacterium. Taxonomy (GTDB): domain Bacteria; phylum Bacteroidota; class Bacteroidia; order Chitinophagales; family Chitinophagaceae; genus Niabella. Next base: position 16,588 of record JAFAFV010000038.1, on the reverse strand, counting down.
TGTCAAGAAAAAAATTTATTTCTAAATGCGCAGTTTACGCCGGCGCTTTCATCGGTGGTGCGCTTCTGTTAAATAGCTGTAAGTCTGACGACAGCAAACCGTCAGATGCAGCCAACAGTGCTAATAAGCCCAAATCCATGGTGGAACCCGAACACTGTAATGATGTGAGTGGCTTAAGCTCTGATGAGGTAGAAAAAAGAAAAAGCCTGGGATATGTAGAACAGGCTCCGTCACCAGATATGCGCTGCGATGTATGCAAATTGTATCTGCCTCCGGCAGAAGGCGCCAAATGCGGAACATGCTCCTTATTCAAAGGCCCGGTAGATGTAGCGGCAAGCTGTACCTATTTTGCACCACTTGATGCATAAGCCCAATGAAGGCGCTCAATATTTTTTTTATCATCATTTTTATTGCATCAGCAGTATTGCAATACAACGATCCCGATCCTGTCATCTGGATATTGATTTACCTGTATGCTGCCTGGCTGTGTTATGCCGCATTTAAAGGCCGCTACAAACCCACACTGTATTATCTTGGACTGATCGTGTACGCCGTATATGCCGTATATCTGTTTTTTGATAAAGATGGCGTGCTAAGCTGGAGCACAGAGCACAATGCTGAAAATATTATGCAAAGCATGAAAGCTACCAAACCCTGGATAGAAGAAACAAGAGAATTTGGAGGCCTTCTGATCTGCATTATTGCATTGCTGTTGAATATGCGATATTTATCAGCAAGGAAAAACTAAATGGCTTTCCCCGTCATTATAAATTGGCGGAATAAATAGATTATGAAGCGCAGTCTATTTTTAAAAAAGTTAGTTCTTTAAACATAAATTTGCTATTTTTGGGGTACGTACACGATTTTCAGAATATAGCCGAATTGCTTTTAGCTAAAATTATACTTAATTAAATTTGTACAGGTCTTGTCATTACTTTATGAGATAATTGCTTTTAGTATGGTCCAACTTATTATTGGAGCACAGAAATGGTTACTTCGCCAAAAAATAATTATTTCTTTGACCGTTATAATTTTACTTGTCATTACACTTCTTTCAGGATGTGTCAGCATTCGCAATAATAAACCCCGAGAACCTCAATTTCAGGTTCGCGCCCTTTGGGTTGATCCCCCTGGATTTAGGAATAGAGAAACTGTGGATAAGTTGATTGAAAAATGCAGGAAAGCTGGGATTAATACTCTTTTGCCCGACATAATGCTGCGCGATGAAGTGTGGTTTAAATCAGAAAATTTTATAGGAAAAGTTCATGCAAATGAACAGTACGATCCACTTGCCTATTTAATAGAAAAAGCGCATGCAGCAGGAATAAAAGTTCAACCCTGGACGTGCACTTATTATACCAAACCTAAACAAGCTGACTGGGTGAGTAAACCGTTTATAGACGACAACTATGATCATGTATTTTTATCGCCTGCTCATCCTGATGTAAACCCTTACCTGTTATCTGTTATTAAAGAATTGCTGAAATATGATATAGACGGCATTCATCTTGATTATACCCGCTATTGGAACGCTGCCTTTGATTATTCCGAAGTTGCAAGAAAACGTTTTAAAGCATCTTATGGTTTTGATCCGCAGGATTTTCTCAACCACCCCGAAAGAATTGTTTCACCTGCTGAAGACAGATATCCCGTCAGGATGCTGTGCCCTAATGCAATAACTTCAAATGTGGCTACATTAGGAACAATTGAACGCAACCTTAACCGTACGGGCGTTGGCTATGCCTATATATCGGAACATCCCGCTAATATTGACGCGCTGAAAGCTCCGGGATTGCTTATCATCTCTTTTTACAATAATATAACGGCTGAAATAGTGAACGCGTTGGACAAATATGTGAAACGTGGTGGTGATATTATCTGGATATCACCGGAAAATAATTTATTTCGGAAAGGATTGAATTTAAATTCCCTTACCGGAATTACAGGAACCCGAGGATTTAAAAACGAAAGAATCAACCTTCAGGTTTCAGATGGCGTTTTCGGAAAATCAATAGAGTCTCTCCCGGTTAAAATGGGCGGCAGCTCTCTGGTTGCAGACAATGCAAAAATCTTAGCCCGGCTGGGTACTAATGAGCCCGTTGTTTCGATCTATACAAATGGAGAAGGAAATGTAGTTGTGGTTGGTTTTCAGCTAATGTACAGTAATTCTCCGCAGATCATGAAGTATTTTAGAGATGTCATTATAGGCCTCCGAACCCAGGCAGGCATAACCGGACCCGACCCTATGGGAGAAAAACGCAAACAATGGATTGATTGGAGGGCAGGATATATTAAAGAACTTTTTGTTGACGTAACTAAAATCGTGAAGGCTAAAAATCCCAAACTCCCTGTCACAGCCGCTTCAGGAGTAGGACCACAGCAGTACCATGGCATCTATCGGGATAGCAGGGAACTGTTAGCCGATAAAATGGTTGACTATATCTTTCCAATGAATTATACGGATAACGCGGATGACCTGAAAGATATTCTTGATGAACAAAAGCTATATACTCCCAAAGGAATGTCCAAAAGTATATACCCCGGTTTAAAACTTTATACCCTAAAAAATAATGCAACGATGCCTATGGATGCGGAAATCGTTGACAAGCAGCTTGAAATGGTGAAGAATTACGGCTACCAGGGATTTTGCCTTTTTGCAAATTCCTATTTTTCTGATGACATGGTAGAAGTGCTTAAACAGTATAGCCGATGATCTTAGATGGATTATTATTTGTAATTATTAAAAACAGAAATCGTTTAAATTAAAAATGAGTCGCACGAAACAGCCATAAGTAAAATTCATACAAACCGTGATGATTATTTTGCGTATTACATGTGACCATTAAAACACATAAAAAAAAAGACATGAAAAAAAATGAAATCAGCCGCCGTCATTTTTTAAGCACAGCTGCAGTAGCTACTGCAGGAGTAGCTGTTTCGGGTTTTACACCCAATTTTGTAAGTTCAAAAAATACATCAGATAAGCCCGCGCTACTTGGCGGAACTCCGGTTCGTGCCAATAAAAAATGGCAGCAATGGCCACAATGGGATAAAAAATTCAATCCCAAAATGAACGAAGTGATGGAAAGCCTTACTTGGTCGCGTAGCCGTAATGTGAGCCAATTTGAAAAAAAATGGGCCGATACACACGGTATGAAGCATTGCCTTACCACAGTTAACGGAACAAATGCCTTAAGCGCCGCATGGATGCAGTCTGACATCGGTCCAGGCGACGAAGTGATCTGCTCTCCTTACACCTTTAGCGCGTCCATCTTTGGCATCCTTTACAAAGGCGCCATGCCTGTTTTCGCAGATATCAACCCGGCTACTTTTCAGATAGATCCCGAGCAGATCAAAAAGAAAATCACACCCAGAACCAAAGGCATTCTGCCGGTTCATATTTGCGGTTACCCTTCCGACATGCCGGCCATAATGAAAATTGCCAAAGAACATAAACTGTTTGTTGTAGAAGACGCCTGCCAGGCACACCTTGCAGAGATTGGCGGCCAGAAAGTAGGAACGTTTGGCAATGCCGGATGCTTCAGTTTTCAGGCATCTAAAAACCTGCCTATTGGTGAAGGCGGCGCTATTCTTACTAATGATACCGAATATTTTGACCGCCTTTATTCATACCACAATTTCGGTTATGCATCAGGTTCCGTTTCAGGACAGATCAGCGCCATTACTGCCCTCATCCTCGCAAATAAGATTCGCATGGCAGAGTACCAGGCAGTGATCGGATTGTGCCAAATGGAAAGACTTCAGGAGTTGCATAAACTAAGAAATGAAAACGGTGCTTACCTGAATGAAAAGCTATCCGCTTATCCGGGTATAACTCCAGTAAAATTGCATAAAGGAGCTACACAGGCATCTTATTATATTTATGGTATGGTTTACAATCAGGATAAAATGGACGGCCTTCCGCGCAAACGTTTTATTGAAGCCATGAATGCTGAAGGCGTTCCTGTAGGAACCGGTTATCCGAATGATCCTCTTTACACGCAACCCATGTTAAAAGAAGTGTTCAACTCGGAAATTTATAGAAAATGTTACACTTCAAAAGAACTGGATTTTGAGCAATACAAACAAAGAAACCACTGCCCTTCGCTGATTAAAACCTATAACTCTGCGCTTTGGATATGGAATGGCGGACTGATGATAGGATCAAAATCTGATATGGATGATGTAATCAACGCCGTGGATAAAATCCATAATAATATTGCAAAGCTGAAGCAATAGACATTGGGCCTTGCGCACTTAGATGCCTGTTTAATTATTGTGAAAGAAAGCGATCTATTTTGCAGTAAGTTTAAACAGGCTCTTTGCTATATAATTCATAAGCCAATAATGATACTGAAATTCGCAATTATTAATATCAGACAGATGAAGAGAATAAATTACCTGATAAGTGCAACAGTACTATGGGTATTAACTGCATATACAACATTTAGCCAGCACACCACAGAAATTGAATGGAAATACAACAATGGTTGGGCTTTACAAAAAGCACCTTTAAATAATACATTTGAAAAATTTTTTGCTATTGGCACCTGGCATGTACCAGGTTATATTTTTTCTGATTCTATAGAAACAGAGCAACGCTATGAAAATAGGGCTTCCCTTTTCAGGGAGCGGGCTGCTCCTTTTAATATGGTTTTCGTAACTCCCGGCCAACAGAAAAAATATATGTCTGATAAAATACATATCCTCAATCCATTCTCTGCTGTGCTGCATAGCTTCATAGACAAGGCTCCTGACCTGCCTAAAGGAAAAGATAAGGATTACTATAGAAGCCAGTATATGAAAAAAGCAGTAAACAGCCCTGAGTTTGAGAAACATCTTGATTTCGAAATCAAACAGCTTTTGAAAAAGCTGCCTAATGAAAAACATATTTATTCTCATATTGACGAGATCGCTTTGGGAGGCGTGAGCAAATGGGCCATCCCACCTTCAGTGGGAGCAAAAATCAATGAAAGGCTAAAACAATTTGACAAAAATGCTCTTGTTTTTGTTGACCTGCTTGGGCATAGCAAAGGCAGTACTTATTTATTTGAACAAAGGTACCTGCAAAATCATGGCTCACTTCCAGCAGCTCCTCCTTATGAGTTGATTGATTCAAAAGCCCGCGATATAGAAATTCCTTTACTGGGATTTTTCCAGGCTTATGACGGGCTGCCGGTTTATCAGTTTAATAATGGCAAATATTCATACACTGATTATGACGCACAAACGCTTAAATCTATTTGGTATGAGAATACAAAGCTGATAGCAGCAGGATATAAAGGAAGTGGCGACGTATTTGGCATTAATGCTTTTCGCGATTTTTTTGCTTACCCAGAATTAGCAGGCATTACGGTAGATGCGCTGAAAGAGGGATTAGGATCAAAAACCCCGATTTGGTTGTATTTTGATGGGAACGGGTATGCAAAGCCTGCAGGTTTATCGCCCACTGCATATGTAGATAATGTAAAATGTCAGATCTATACTTCTGTTATACACGGGGCAACAGGTATTTTATTCTGGAATGACTGGAACAAAAAGCCGGAAGTTTTTGATGTCCTGCTGCCTATGCTGGAAGAACTAAATAAAAATCTACACATTATAAAACTCAAAACGGTTGACAAAAAAGTGGATGGTGATCTTCATGTCATGATTCAGGAAAACGCGAATGGAGAGAAATACATCATTGCCTCCAATACAAGTAAGACTGCAGAAATAAAACTTGATATTGCGAATGTTCAAAAAAAAATACTGAAGCCGCTAGAAGTGTATATCTCGAAAATATAAAAGCAATTCATCAGAGCATATGACATAAAAATTCTTCTAAATTATTCTTTTACAATGAAAGAAAACAGGCGAAATTTCTTAAAGCAGGTTACGCTCGGCAGTATTGGATTAGGTCTTAATTATAGCCCTCATGCTGAGGAATCCCCCGATAGATCAAAAAACTTATCTGATATAGGAAGGGGAAAACAACATTTTAATATGTGTGGCTACCAGGCTCCAAAGCTTGATACTGTTCGTGTAGGATTTATCGGCATAGGGAATCGCGGGTATGCCAATCTAAACCAGATGACTTATTTGGAAGGTGTGCATATAAAAGCCATCTGCGATATTGTACAGTACAGAATCGATGATGCTCAACGATTGCTTATAAAAAAGGGGATACAGGAAGCGCGGGTTTATACCGGTAATATTGATGCATGGAAAAAAGTATGTGAAGACCCCGAAATTGACCTGGTAAGCATTGCCGTTCCCAGAGGTCCACTTCATGCCCTAATATCTGTATATGCCATGAATCATGGCAAACATGTAGCTATAGAAGTTCCTGCTATAGCTACAATTGACGAAGCTTGGCAAATTGTTGAGACTTCGGAAAAAACAAAAAAGCATTGCTATATGATGGAGAACTGCTGCTATGATTTTTTTGAATTACTGACACTTAATATGGCCCGGCAGGGGTTTTTCGGGGATATTATTCATGCTGATGCCGCTTATATCCATTACCAGACTATTTACGACAAACCTAAAGATGGCAGCATGTGGCGGCTGAAAGAAAGCCAATATCAAAAGGGGAATATCTATCCCACACATGGATTAGGACCAGTTTGCCAGATCATGAACATCAACCGTGGAGATAAGTTAAGTTACTTGGTTTCCATGTCTTCCAATGATTTTATGCTTGGTGAAAAAGTTAGTGAACTTGCCCAAAATGACCCCTTTTATAATAAGTACAATACCAATTCCTATAAAGGAAATATGAATACTTCAGTGATTAAAACTGAGAAAGGAAGAACGATCATGCTTCAGCATGATACTACCAGTCCTAGAGTTTACTCGCGTATACACATGATTAGCGGAACGAAAGGTGCGGCACAAAAATATCCACTCCCAGGCAAGATCTCCACTTTACATGAATGGCTGAATGATGAACAAATGGCTGAAATAAATTCGCAATATCAGCCTGAAATAATAAAACGTATTGGGCAAATGGCTCAAAAAATCGGAGGACATGGGGGAATGGATTTTTTAATGACTTGGAGGCTAATAGATTGTTTAAGAAACGGGCTTCCTATGGACATTGATGTATATGATGCTGCATCATGGAGCGTGATCACTCCTTTAAGCCAGTGGTCGCTGTCCAACCGATCAAAACCTGTTAACGTACCTGACTTTACCCGCGGAGCCTGGAAGACGAATCAACCCGTAGATATTTCTTTATCAAAAGGAAACACGACAACTGTAAGACCATAACTATGAGCAAAATCCTGAGTCTGTTTATTTTCATTCTTGTATTCACCAATGGCTATAGCCAAAATCAAATAAAAATTGTATGCTTTGGTAATTCCACAACCGCTTATCGAAAAGGTGTAAATAAAGTGTACTCAGTAAGGCTTCACGAAAAGTTGGACAGTGCCGGTATCGCCAATCGTGTTATCAATTCTGGAGTTGGCAGCAGCCACACCGGTTCCATAAAAGATAATGATTTTGCAAAAGTGGTTCACGCCATGGATCGTTTTGATACGGCAGTACTCAGGCACCATGCAGACTGGGTTACTATCAATTTCGGACTGAACGATGCTTACCAGGATGAAGGCCCCAACACAAATGGGCGTATTCCTTTAAAACAATATAAAAAAAACATCAGGTACTTCATTAAAAATGTTAGGAAGCAGGGCAGCAAAGTCATTTTACTCACGCCAAACCCTCAAACCTCCACCTATGAAGAGTTTCGCCGGCAAAACGTGAAAGTATATGCTGAAGCAATAAAAAAAATTGCAAAATGTAAAAACACTTACCTCATTGATACCTGGAAATTATTTTACGATTGGGGCAAAGACAAACCCCGAAACATTGACAGCCTTTTTCAGGATAAACTGCACCCCAACGATGGCGGGCATGAACTGGTGGCTCAGGCTGTTTTTGAGATCATAAAGAAACATCAATAACAACAAAATTCACATTATTATACCCTACCTGATCTTATACCCTTTAAACGCGTAAAAAGCAATAATCAGGTAACAAGGAATCACCATCCAGTAAGCGTGGCGCTGGTCAAACGCATCTGCCAGTGCACCATATATTAATGGTAACACTGCGCCACCTACAATAGCTGCTACCAGTAGTGTAGATGCTATTTTTGTAAACCTGCCCACATCCTTTAATGCCAGCGGCCAGATTGCAGGATACATGAGCGAATTAGCAAGGCCCAGCAAAGCGATGAACAATACTGAAGCCTGTCCATCAGTAAAAATGGCCAGCAGCACAAAAGCCACTCCAAGTAAAGAAGAAATACGCAATGCTTTTTCCTGTGAAAGATATTTGGGAATTAAACTAATACCGATGATATAACCTAAAAACATTCCCGCAAGTGTAAGTGAAGTAAAAAATTTGGTGTATGTATAAGGAATACCCAGAAAAGCGCCGTAACCTGCAATCGTATTGCCTGCAATCACTTCAACCCCTACGTAAATAAATAGTGTAAATACTCCTAACAGCAAATGCGGAAACTGTAGGATGCTTGTTTTACCCGCGCTGTAAGAAGTAGCTTCACCTTCTTCTGCATCCATTTCAGGCTCTGGTAGTTTGGAATAATAAATAGCGATGGCTACAATTACCAAAAGCGCTGCAATAGCAATGTACGGAACAATAACCTTAGAAGCTAAGCCATCCAGCACCACAGCTTTCTGCGCTTCATTCATACCCGTGATGGACGCAGTGATGGTATCTGCACCCTGCAAAATAATAGATCCTAATATTGCCGGTCCAATTACAGCAGCCACACTGTTACAAATGCCCATAATACTCATGCGCCTGGCGCCGCTTTCATTTGGGCCTAGTATTGTTACATAAGGATTGGCAGCAGTTTGCAATACAGCCATACCAAGGCCCTGTATAAACAAGCCCAAAAGAAATAAGAAGTATTCCCGCTGATTGGCAGCCGGAATAAAAACTAGCGAGCCAACAGCCATGAATAACAGCCCGAAGACCAGCGCATTTTTGTAACCAACTTTTTTAAGTACATAACCCGAAACCGGGGCCATAACAAAATACGAAATATAAAATGCAGAGCCTACCAGCATAGACTGGAAATTGGTAAGTTCACAAGCTATTTGCAGGTATGGAATTAAAACGCCGATAGCCCATGTAATAAATCCGAAGATGAAAAACATAGCGCCAATGATGATAAGCGGGTACAAATAGCTTTTTGCAGCAGCAGGTTGTTGCGCCATAGCAGTTATTTTATAGATGAAGCGAATGACAGGAGCATAACAATGCCCCTCCCTATATTATCTGAAAACAATTAAAAAAAGATGAATGCGTAAATTTAAGCCCACTCCTGCCTGTTCTCTAAAGCAGCCGCTACACTGCCATATTTAAAAAGAATTTCTTTTGCCCGGGCATAATCATCAATGCCTCCCTGCTCTATAAGTATTCGTACAGCGCGGTCGGTAATTTTATCGTTGATCATCACCACGTTCACCATTTTGTTATCTTTTACACGGCCCAACTGTATCATGCAGGCTGTGCTAATCATATCAAAAATCATTTTTTGTGCAGAACCGGCTTTCATGCGCGTACTACCGGTAACAAATTCAGGGCCTGTGATCACTTCAATGGGATAATCAGCTAATGCTGCAATGGGCGATCCGTAATTGCTTACCAATGCGCCTGTGGCGATACCGTTTTCGCGGCAATTTTTAAGTCCGTGCAACACAAAAGGTGTAGTGCCGCTGGCTGAAATGCCCAGCACAATATCTTTATCTGAAACATTCTTTTCCTGCAACATCAACCATGCTTCCTCCGTGTCATCTTCCTTTTCCTCAAGCGCCAATACAAGTTTGTCTACACCACCAGCCAACACTGCATCTATCTGCCATTTTTCCATACCGTAAGTAACAGGCAGTTCAATAATATCCATCACGGATAAACGACCACCACTACCTGCACCCAGATAAATAAGCCTGCCGCCTGCTTTTAGCTTCTCTACCGCAGCCTGTAAAAAAGCGTCTAACTGTGGTTTAGCAGTTTTTATAGCGCTGGCAATTTTAGAATACTCGGTAATGAGGCCTGTTGTAAGTTCCGCTACTGTTTTTTTCTCAAGATCGTTGTAAAGGGATGGTTGCTCTGTTATCTTTTCCATAAAAAACTATACTCTATATTTATTGTTAAAGCTTGCTTGCGTTTCTCTGAATCTTCCTTACGGCTTCTGCTATCTGCTCCATTTCAGTACGGGTACCCAGCAGAGTTGTTTGCATCAGCCATACCGCTTCGTCTGTAAGGCGGTCGTTAGCGGGCGTGTCATTATTCTGCTCCAGCCATTGCTTCATTCTTTTTTCGCCATATACTTTGAGGTAATGCGGCTCTTTGGCAAGGTTTGTAATAAACGCGCCTTTGTTGATCTTGTTATAACCGGTTGATGCAACTACTCCTTCTGCACCCAGTGCTTTAATGAATTTTTCACGCGTGGTACCAAATTCTTTTTCATTGATGCGGAACATATACAAGTGAAACGCGCTGCGCGTAGTGCCGGGATAAAGTTTGGCAGGTTTGATGCCGGGTATCTCTTTGAACATTTGGGTAAGATATTGAGCGTTTTCCCAGCGTGTATTCACCTGTTCCATCAGCCTCGTCATTTGTGCGCGTAGTATAGCAGATTGAAACTCCGTCATGCGCAAATTAGCACCTCGAAAACCGCTACCTGTAGCCAGGCTGGCTGAATTGGTAGACTGTCCCTGGTGATGGAAGCCATAGCAATTGTGATAATAATCGGTGTCATTTGTGATGATGGCTCCGCCTTCTCCTGAATTTAAATTTTTACTTGCCTGAAAGCTGAATGCGCCACCCAATCCCCAATTACCAACAGCTTTCCCTTTCCATGAAGCAAGGTGTGCCTGGCAGGCATCTTCCAGCACGGGAATATTGTGTTTTTTGCCTATTGCCAACACTGCATCCACATCAAACGGCGACCCGCCAATATGCACCGGCAATAATGCCTTTGTATTTTTATTGATGGCTCTTTCAATTTTTTTGGCATCAATCTGAAAACTTTCAATATCCGTGTCTACAAAAATGGGAAGGCCATAATGGAGAGTAATGGCATTATAGGTAGCAATAAAAGTGTAAGGCGGAATGATGACTTCATCGCCGGGGCCAATGTTGAGCGCGCCAAGCATGGCCACCAGGGCTGTTGTACCGCTGGTTACTACCAGTGTATGCTTTGCGCCTGTAATCTTTTCATATTCTCTTTCAAATTTCTCTGTTTGCGTATTGCGCGCCAGGCGGCCCCACTGCCCGCTGTTAAGCACGTTCATCAGGCCTTCTTTTTCGGGCGCACCATAAATAGGCCATTTAGGAAACTCAAATTTATATGCCCGGGAGCCGCTGAGTATGGCAGGCTTCGTACTGGCTGTTGACTTTGCGATTAATGGTGCGCCTAAGGTGAAACCAGCTCCTAAGATTCCCATTTTATTAATAAAAGCACGGCGATTTGTTTTTTGTTCCATAGCGGGGATTTTTATAATTTAATAATCTATTTTTTCTTTTTTATCAGTTCATGAACCGTTGTAATGATCTGGTCTTCTATTGACTGCCGGAAAGGTGCAGGCTTGTTATAATAATACATGGAGGCTTCTGCTTCGTAACCACCCATTTTTAAATGGCGCTTAGAAGGGATATAACAGGGCACATCATTGGAATATCCTAAAACCCACAATTTATCTTCGCCCAATTCTTTTTTTAAACGCAGCGAATAATCCGTTACTACTTCGCCCCCTAAGAACACCATGTTCAGTTCATTGGCAAACTTCCAAACTTGTACTGGGTAAGGAACATGATCGGTGATTTTTTCTCCTCGCGCAATCCTATCCAGAGCAAGACGCGCATAATAACCTTTAACTGTGATGTCTTTTTCTGCAATTGTTGTCCACTCTTGTATTGTTGGCAGCGGTTGCAGCGGCAGGTTGATCCTTGTAAAATGGATCATTGGAATTTTATTCAAAGGCTTCAGGTTGGAAGACAAAAGTTTCTCCGCCTCGGTAGCCACTTTTTCACCGTTTAATTTTGAAAGTTCTGCATTGGGAGGGTCTGCCTGCGATCTTATGGGGTTGATGTCTCCCCCGCATCCCACAGCTACCAGGGCTGTAACGCCGGGATATTTCTTTTCTACAGCCAGTTGAGCATCGCCTACCCAATCTCCATGGTATTGGTTAATACCCGAACCCATTGTTACGGCATGGCAGGCATAGCTTAAAAATACAGCTTTCAGTTGGCCGTTTAGGTCGGCAATTTTCATCAATGGCATATCATGGTTTACAGTATTCTCCAGCCTGCGGCGATTGAAACCAAAATCAAGCTTTCCAACACCCCATGATACATAAGAAGGCGCTCTTGCTGCAAGTGCCTGTAAAGCCACCTGTTCCATTTTATCAACCAACTCTTCTACATATAAATTAATGTTTGCCACATGCCTGGTGGGCAGCAGAGTCTCATCAAAAGGTTCGGTGGCCGATTTATAGGGGAGAATATTGAGCAGCGTACCAATCTCGGGGCCCGAATGTGTGTGGGAAACAGCAAAGGTGATCCTGTCGGGCTGAACCTTACCGGAAAGCCTGGCTTTTACCGAATCTGTAATGCGGGAAGAAATACCAATAAGGTCGGCAGTAATGATCAGCGCGCTATTTTTATAATGATCTCCAAAGGCCAGGGCCTTAGCGTGAAGTGGTTGTGCAACACCTTCAGCTTCTTTTTTAACCCTCACTGCGAAGCCTGATAAACGCACGGGCGATTGTGGCGTGATATCAATACTTGCGGCGCCAACAGGTATCGTGTTTTTCTGCGCAGTGGCAACAGTTGTAATAGAGGAAAATATAAAGACCAGGCATCCTCCTTTTAACCAAGGCAAAATTGTTTTATGTATTTTAATAAGATAGTTCATATTGCTGAACCTGGTTTTAACTTACTTATAAAAAATATCCAGCCACAGGTTATATTATTATTGCAGCAACTTGCGGATGGCATCCATCATTACCTTTTCTGCATCAGCCGTTACGGCCGATGCCATACCCGGTTCGTAACCGCCTTCTTTATATGCATCTGCCGTGCAGATGTAACCTGGTGCATAATCTCCATAGCCAGCTACTGTTACAAAAAGATTAGGCCGCATTTTTTTTGCAGCAAGCTGAAACTCAATAAAGGGCTCGCCCGGTAAATGCACGGTATGCGCTTTTCCAATTACGAGTGATGAAAGGTCAATTTGTCTGCCGGCTTTCACGCGCTGATTCCACACATATTTAGACGTATTATTTGCAAGAAAAGTTGATGGTTGCGTGTGCAACAAATATTTGATGCTGTCAAGATTCGATTTTGCCGGCAGTTTTACTGGCACTACTTTCCATTGCACATCGGCTGCGCTTACAGGCGATTTGGTTGTAGCAGCCCAAGCTTTGCGCATGCCGTCTTCAAGCCTTTGTGCTAAAATATACCGGTTTATGTGGGCGCCATCATTGTATTTTCCAACCGTAATATTGCCGCTGGCGCCGTTAAAGTGAAGACTGAGTGCGTCTGGTATTGCCAGTTGCCTTAAAAACCTCGCTACTCCAGGTATATCCGGGTTAGATACGCCTGTGCGATAATAGCTTTGGGGGTGTGTGGCATAATAGCTCATTAAAACCAGCGGCTTGTTGTTATTCCAAAGACTGATGATGGATACTTCGGGATCAATCAAACCATCAGGCATGTTTCGAATTTTTGGATCGCGCGTAGCGGAAGTTCGTGAAAACATGATCTTGCCGTCATCGCCAATAATACGGCGGTTAGAAGCCACACTGTCTACCAAAGCTTTTCCCACTCCTACATGCGTTACGACCTGCGCTTTGGGGATTGCATTTTTTACTGCCACGCCCAACCTCCTGATCACTTCTCTATGAAAAGAACTTTCAAACCCATAAACCTTTAGCCCTTCTTTTTTTAAAAACTGCTCTGCGCCAAAATCACTCGTGGGCGCATCGTGCTGGTGCAAGGTATGCACCGCCACACGGTCAATTGTGGTGCCAGCAGCCTTTGCCAATCCTTCCCTGAAAGCATCGTGCGCTTCGTTTGCTATGCCAATCCAGTCTACCACGCAAAGCACAATGGGTTTACCAGCTCCAAGCAGTACAATGCCTTTAGCACGCAAACCAAGATCCCATGTGTTGAGCAAAGAATCATACGCAAGCCATGAGCCTTCGGGCGGCGTTGCATCCACATCAAACGTAGTAACCTTTAGGGTGTCTTGTAATAACAATGGTGGCTTGCTCATTGCGTACATACCACCGTTATTGCATATTAAAATCAAACCCAAAAAAAAGAAAAATGGCAAATTTTTATTCATGAGATTCATCAGCCTATTTTAGTTTTACCGCTTACCTGTTCTTACTATATTAAAATCATTTATTATTTCATATAAGGCAGCATGCTTACACGCTTGCCTTTTTGTTTCCTGCTTTTTTGAGATGCATCAATGAATGCTGCAATCTCTATGGTTTCCTGCTTTGGCACCGGCGATACACCTGTATCAAAGAATTGCACCACTTTTGCCAGCAGGTCATCATAAGAATAACCACGTATGATGGGTACATTCTGCTTGTCGCCATACACCTGCCCGCCATAACCCTGCTTGGGTGTTCTCAATCCTCTGAAAGTTCCGATGCGGCCATCCTTCCAGGTTCCTACCACCACATCCATATTATCCCTGTAAAAACGAGTCACGCTTTCGCAGCCTGCCCCCATTACAGTAAAGAGCATTTCTACGCCGTGTATGCCATACCAGAAAAAGTCAGTATGCGTTTTTTCAAGCGGTGAGGGGCTAAACATATCAGCGCCTAAAACATTCCCTGCCTTGCCGTTTACTACCTCCTCGATGTCTTTACTAAAGCGAAGAGAAGAAGATGAAAAGACAGGTACATTATTTTGCTCTGCATGGTTAAAAATCGCGATCACATCTTTAGTTGAATTGGCTATAGGTTTGTCTATAAACACCGGCTTACGGGCATTGATCACCTCAAAAGCCTGTTCTTTGTGCAGCCTGCCATCATTGGTCTCCAAAAGCACCACATCAACCTTGTTTAAAAGTTCTTTTATCGAACCCACAATTTCAACTCCCCTTGACTTTACTTCTGCTGTAATTGCCGGTATACGCTTGTAGCTGGATTCGATTTCATAACTGCCCTGCGGGTAAGCAGCCACGACCCTGTAACCGTTGTATTTGTTTCCAACATCAGGGCTGTTAAAAGATTTTGTAAATGCTGTTGCATGTGAAGTATCCAGTCCAATTATTCCAATTCGTTTTCCTGCTTCCGGCTGGATTGCTCTCGTATTAGTGGCACCAGCCTTAATTGAAAGATTTCCTAAGATTCCAAGAGACAAACTTGTAAAAGCAGATGTTTTAATAAATTCACGGCGCTGCCAAGATTTCTTCATACAATCATAATTTTATTCGTTATTACTAAGTTTCATTTATTTGCGACATTAACTATTGCCAGTTTGAACAGATCGAAAGCAAATACAGTTAGAATTGAAAACGATACTGTTTCATCAATTTGTAAGTATCTCCTGGCAATCAATTTCACTTATGGGCTTAACACAACGGTAAATGTAATAACAAAATATGAATTATTTGTGTACGTACACGTAATTTTTCTGAAAATTTAATAATTCAGCCTTTTATTACAAATACATGGTTGCATTATTATTTATGTATTGCGACATTTATGCTCAAAATCATTTACGATAACATTCCAAAATATATTACCTTAGCCGACCTTCTGATTATACATTAAATTATACCATTCATGAATCGTAGAAATTTTATTAAAAACAGCACGGCTACGCTCGCTGCTTTTTACATTGTGCCATCGCATGTATTGGGTGGCAACAAACATATTGCACCTAGCGACCAGCTTACCAAAGCTGTGATTGGCGTGGGAGGCATGGGACGCGGGCATCTCGGCTATCCGGGTTCTCGGTTAGTTGCCATTTGTGATGTAGACAAAAAACATTTACAACGTGCCCTGAGCCAGACTCCGAAAGGTACTAAAACCTACCACGACTATCGTGAATTGCTGCAGGACCCGGGCATTGATATTGTACACATCGCAACGCCTCCTCACTGGCATGGCATAATGAGCGTGGATGCTGCAAATGCCGGCAAAGACGTATGGTGTGAAAAACCCATGACACGTACAATTGGCGAAGGCCTTCGTGTAAAAGAAGCCATACAGCAAAACGGCAGGATCTTTCGCCTGAACACCTGGTTTCGGTTTAAAGATAATTTCTACGGTATGAATACTACTGTTCAGCCCATTAAAAAACTGGTTCAAAGCGGCATGCTTGGCTGGCCGTTAAAGGTTACCATCAATGCTTCAACCGGTTTTAACTGGAAGTTTTTCTGGATCGGAAAAACAGATTTGGATGTACAACCAGTTCCTGCAGAACTAGATTACGATTTTTGGCTGGGACCTGCTCCTTTCAAACCTTACAACCCTCACCGCGTGCATAATACTTTCCGCGGTTACTGGGACTATGATGGCGGCGGCCTCGGAGATATGGG